>JBEVIK010000225.1:0-6309 GCA_040510715.1 Candidatus Limnocylindrales bacterium | reverse complement strand
GTGCGAGAAGCCCTACAGCCGCCACCCGGCGCAGGTGACCGAGGCCTTCGACGCCGCGGACGCCGCGGGCCTGGTGCTGGAGGAGGCCTTCATGTGGCGGCACACGCCCCAGGTGCGGAAGCTCCTCGAGCTGCTGCCGCGGCTGGGTGCCGTGCGCGTGGTCCGCAGCACCTTCGGGTTCCTGCTCGAGCGTGACTACGACGTGCGGATCGACGCGCTGCTCGATGGCGGCTCGCTGATGGACGTCGGCTGCTACTGCGTCAGCGCATCCCGGCTCATCGGCGGGGAGCCGGTCCGGGTGGCCGGCGAGCAGCTGATGGGCCCGAGCGGTGTGGAGATCCGGTTCGCGGGCGTGATGCGCCTCCCGGGCGACGTCGTGGCGACATTCAGCAGCGGCTTCGATGGCGCGACCGAGAGCATCGAGGTCATCGGGCGTGACCACCGCCTGTTCCTGCCGGACCCGTGGCACTCGGTGCGCGGCGTGCTCTACCTCGACGACGAGCTCGTCCAGGTCGAGCCGGTCAACCCTTACCAGCTGGAGCTGGAGGACGTGAACGCCGCCATCCGCGGCGAGCGCGAACCGCTGCTGGGCCGCGCGGATGCCCTGGGCCAGGCCCGCGCCATCGATGCGCTCTACCGCGCCGCGGACACCGGCACCGTCGTCACCGTCGCCTGACGGGCGCCGTCCGCGTTGACGTGCCGCGTCGGGCGGCAGTACCGTCTCTGGCACCTGGAGGAGTGGCGGCTCCCCACGGTCCGGCGAGACCGGATCGCCCGGGCGGGCCGCATCGTGCGCCGTCGGACGACGATGGCGGAGAGGAGTCGGCGCCTATCGCACGCTGAGCGTCCCTGGCATTCCATCGCGAGCGAGAACCCGAGGAGGAGAAACGTGTCTCGACGAGCCCTGACCCTCGTCGCCGGCGTGGCGGCGCTGGTGATCGCGGCGACCCCGGTCGCCTTGGCGCAGGACGAGAAGCCCACCGTGGCGTTCCTGCCTGGTATCGAGGATCCGTTCTATCACGTGCTCGAGTCCGGGGTGCAGGCCGCATCCGCCGACCTGGGCCTCGAGCCGGTCATCGCGCCGTACCCGGCCACCTGGGGCGTGACCGCCCAGACGCCGGTGCTCGACGCGCTCATCGCGCGCGGTGACATCGACTACCTCATCACGGCCCCGGTCTCCGCCGAGGAGATGATCGCGCCGCTCCAGGCCGCGTCCGAGGCGGGCATCAAGATCATCACCGTGGACACCTTCCTGGGTGACGGCGACTATGGCGCCGGCCCCGTGACCTTCCCCATCTCGTACATCGGCACCGACAACGAGGAGGGTGGCTACACCGTCGGCAAGGCGATGGCCGAGAAGCTGGGCGGCAAGGGCAAGGTCTACATCCAGAACACCAACCAGGGCGTCAGCTCGGTGGACGCTCGCAGCGTCGGCTTCCGCCGCGCGATCGCTGAATATCCCGAGATGGAGGTCGTGGACGAGCAGTACAGCCTCGACGACGCGGCCACCGCGACCCAGCAGACGGCTGCGGTGCTCCAGGCCAATCCGGACCTCGCGGGCATCTTCGGGGTCAACGTGTTCAGCGCTCAGGGCGCCGGCACGGCGGTCACCAATGCCAACCTGAGCGGCGCGGTCGAGGTCGCGGCCTATGACGCGACCAAGGACGCCATCCAGTTCCTGCGCGATGGCACGGTCTCGATGGTGCTGGCGCAGAAGCCCTTCGACATGGGCTACCTGGGCACCACCTTCGCATCGGCCGATGCATCGGGCGTCACGAGCCTCCCGAAGCACGTCACCACTGGCTTCGACATCATCACCCTCGAGAACGTGGACGACCCGGAGCACAGCCGGTTCATCTACCAGTAAGCCGGCACACCCGCCGAGAGCCCGATCGAGGGGCGCCCCTGCGGCGCCCCTCGATCAGCGTGTGAGGCACCCGTCGTGACCGACGCAGCCGCTGAGCCCGTCACCGTCCCGTCGTCCCGTGACGCCGGGCGTCGTCTCATCCTGGCCGTGAGCCGGGTGTGGGCGTGGGTATTCCTCGCCGGGCTCATCGCGTTCTTCACGGTCAGCGTCAGCATCACGTCCGACGGGGTCATCAACTTCCTGTCCATCCGAAACGCCGAGATCACGCTCATGACCATCACCGCGGTGGTGCTCATGGGTCTCGGCCAGACGTTCGTCATCATCTCCGGCGGCATCGACCTGTCCGTGGGCTGGATCATGGGACTCAGCTCGGTCGTCTCGGCCGAGGTCATGCTGGCCCTGTTCGAGGCCGGGGTCGACCAGTGGATCGCGGTAGCCGCCGGCTTCGGGGCCGCCCTGATCGTGGCGGCCCTGTTCGGCGCCACCAGCGGCACCATCATCGCCAAGCTGGGCGTGCCCTCGTTCATCGTGACCCTGGGTGTCTCGTTCGTCGCCCGCGGCGTGGCGCTCATCATCTCGGGCGGCAACGTCGTGAGCGGCCTGCCACCGGCCGCACGGGACCTCGGCAACGAGGCGCTGTTCTACGTCGTGCCGGGCGAGGGCGGCGGCATCAGCCTGCTCACCAAGCCGGACGTGGCAGGCGAAGCGCTCCGGGGCATGGAGCGGGTGCTCCAGTGGCCGGTGGTCATCACCGGCATCGTGGTCCTGCTGGGCGCCTTCGCGCTCGCCCGGACCCAGTTCGGGCGCCACACCTACGCCATCGGTGGCAGCCGGGTCGCGTCACTCCGCGCGGGCGTTCCCGTGGACCGGATGACCATCCTCATCTTCACCCTGTCCGCGGTGACCGCGGGGCTCGCGGGCTGCCTCTACACGGCGCGTTTCACGGGCGGCTCCGCCATCGCGGGCGAGCCGTTGCTGCTCAACTCCATCGCGGCGGTGATCATCGGCGGCGTGAGCATGTTCGGCGGGCGCGGCAACGTGATGGGCACGGTCATCGGATCGCTCATCATCGCGATCCTCGTGACCGGGCTCATCATGCTCGGCGTGGACCCCTTCTGGCAGTTCATCGTCATCGGCGTCGTGGTCATCCTCGCGGTGCTCATCGACCAGGCACGCGACCTCGTCGCGGGCCGGGCGGAGGCGGCCTGATGGACACCCTCACCGCTGCGCCGGACGTTCCCGCACCGGTCGAGCCGCCGATGCTCGCGGTCGTCGACCTGGTCAAGCGCTTCGGCGGCCTCACCGCCGTCAACGGCGTCAGCCTCGAGGTCCGCGCGGGCGAGGTGGTGGGCCTCGTCGGTGACAACGGCGCGGGCAAGTCCACGCTTATCAAGTGCATCTCGGGGGTCCATCAGGGCGATGAGGGCGAGGTCCTGCTCGACGGCCAGCCGGTCCGCTTCGCGAAGCCCATCGATGCCCGGCGCGCCGGCATCGAGACCATCTACCAGGACCTGGCGCTGGCGGGGAACCTCGATGTCTCGGCCAACATCTTCCTGGGCCGCGAGGTGCGCCGTCGGGTGGTCCCGGGCGTCCATACGCTGGACGAGAAACGGATGCTCGAGGAGTCGCGCAAGGTCCTCGAATCGCTGGACATCCGGATCCCGCGCTTCCGCGCCGAGATCGACAACCTGTCGGGCGGCCAGCGACAGGCGGTCGCCATCGCCCGGGCGGTGTACTGGAAGGCGCGCCTGATGATCATGGACGAGCCCACCAACAACCTGGGCGTGCCGGAGCAGCGCAAGGTGCTGTCGCTCATCGGGACCCTCAAGTCCCAGGGCGTGCCGGTGATCCTCATCTCGCACACCCTGCCCGACGTGTTCGCGGTGACCGACCGGATCGTGGTGATGCACCGGGGCCGCAAGGTGGCCGAGAAGGCGACCGCGTCCACCAACAGCACCGAGATCGTGGAGTACATGGTGGGCGCCCGCGACGACTTCAGGCCCGAGCATTGATGCGGCCCGTGCACGCCCGGTCGGGGGCATCGCGGTCATGAGCCGCGCTCGCCTGCGACGCATCGAGCTGCCCTCGTTCGGGCCACCCGCGGTGATGCCGGAGCTGCCCGCGTCGCTGTACGCGGCACGGCTCGAGCGGCTGCGCCGTGCGGCAGCGGCCGAGGGGTTCGACCGCCTGGTGCTCTACGCCGACCGCGAGCACAGCGCTGGCATCTCGTGGCTCACCGGCTTCGATCCTCGCTTCGAGGAGGCGATCGTGGTCGTGGGCGCCGACGACGACCCGGCCATCCTCGTGGGCAACGAGTGCTACGGCATGGCGGGCGCGGCGCCGCTGCCGATGCGCCGGCATCTCCACCAGGACCTGTCGCTGCCGTCACAGCCACGCGATCGCTCGCGCTCCATCGACGAGGTCCTCGCGGACGAGGGTGTCGGCCGGGGAAGCCGCACCGGGGTCATCGGTTGGAAGACGTACGCGGACCCGAGCTGGATCGATGCGCCCTCGTGGCTCGCCGACCGGCTGCGGGCGCTGGTCGGCCCATCGGGCTCCGTGGCCAACGCGACGGGTCTCCTCATCGACCCCGCCACCGGCCTCCGGACCGTCAACGAGCCGGAGCAGGTGGCTGCGTTCGAGTACGCCTCCAGCCATACCTCGCAGGGCATCCATCGCCTGCTCACGGGGCTGCGCCCCGGCATGACCGAGCAGGAGGCCGTCGCGCTCCTCGGCTGGAACGGGATGCCCCTGTCGTGCCACGTGATGCTCACGGCGGGTCCGCGCGCGACGCTGGGCCTGCTCTCCCCGTCCGACCGGGTCATCGAGCACGGCGACCGCCTGACCTCCGCCTACGGGGTGTGGGGCGCGCTGACATGTCGCGCCGGGTTCGTGGTGGAGGATGCGAGCCAGCTGCCGGCCGGCATCGCGGACTACGTGGAGCGGCTGGTCGGCCCCTACTTCGAGGCGGTCGCGGAGTGGTACTCCACGCTCGGGCTCGGGGTGGCCGGCGGCGCGCTCCAGGAGGTCATCGACCGCCGTCTGGGCGACCCGTTCTTCGGCATCTTCCTCAACCCGGGGCACCTGCTCGCGCTCGACGAGTGGGTCAGCAGCCCCGTCTGGCGCGACTCCCAGGTGCCGCTGCGTTCGGGGATGGCGATGCAGGTGGACATCATCCCGGCCACCGGCACCGAGCACTTCACGACCAACATCGAGGACGGCATCGCCATCGCGGACGAGGCGCTCCGCGACGAGCTCGCGAGCCGCTTCCCTGATGCCTGGCAGCGCATCCAGGCACGACGCGCGTTCATGGCCGCGGAGCTGGGCATCGACCTCGCCCCGGAGGTGCTGCCGCTCGCGGACATCCCGGCGTACCTGCCGCCGTTCCTGCTGCGCCCGGACCAGGTCCTGACGCTCATGTAAGCGCTACCATCACCCGGCCGCAGCCAGGCCGTGTCTCGCTTGACACTCGTTCGCGGACGTGCGGTAATCATCCGTCGGGGAACCACCCACATCGGAGGAGGATGTACATGGCCACGCACAAGCGCACCTGGGCGGGACTGGGTGTCCTGGCCCTCGCGGCCGGCGTCATGGTGGCGCCAGGCGCGGCGCTCGCCCAGTCACCGGCGGCCGGAGCGATCACCGTCGGCGTCTCGTGGAACAACTTCAACGAGCCCCGCTGGGCCGCGTTCGACAAGCCGGCCATCCAGGCCGCGGTCGATGCCGTGGGCGGCAGCTACATCGAGACCGACGCCGCCTCCTCTGCCGAGCAGCAGCTGGCGGACGTCGAGACCCTCATCGCGGGTGGCGCGAACGCGCTCATCATCCTCGCCCAGGACGGCACGGCCATCCTGCCGGCGGTCCAGAGCGCGCTCGACCAGGGCATCCCGGTGATCGCCTATGACCGGCTCATCGAGAACCCCGGCACGCTGTACCTGAGCTTCGACAACGTGGGTGTCGGGAAGGCGATGGCCGACATCATCTTCCCGCTCGTGCCCGAGGGCAACTACGCCATCATCAAGGGCAACCAGGCGGACGCCAACGCCGACTTCCTGCGAGCTGGCATGGAGCAGGTCATCGGCGAGGCCGTCGCGTCCGGCGCCATCGTCATCCCCGGTGGGTGCGAGACCTACACCGACAACTGGGATCCCGCGACCGCCCAGACCAACATGGAGAACTGCCTGACGGCTGCGGAGAACGACATCGACGCGGTCCTTGCCGAGAACGACGGCATGGCCGGCGGTGTCATCGCGGCACTCCAGGCGCAGGGCCTCGACATCCCGGTGTCCGGCCAGGACGGCGACCCGGGCGCGCTCAACCGCGTCGCGCAGGGCACCCAGACCGTGTCGGTCTGGAAGGACTCGCGCGAGCTCGGCAAGGCCGCCGGTGAGGCTGCCGTCGCGCTTGCCCAGAACCCCGACCTCGCCGCGCTCGCGGGCACC
>JBEVIK010000224.1:0-3377 GCA_040510715.1 Candidatus Limnocylindrales bacterium | reverse complement strand
CAGTCGCTCCTCGCCGTCGGGCATCCGGAAGGTCGCGTCGAACCGGGAGTCGATGATCGACCGATCGCACTGGGGGCAGGTGTCCCGAAGCTGGGACATGGCAGGCGACGTCCTCGCTGGGCCCGACCGGTACCTCCGGTCGGCGAGGATCCGATGCTAGGTCGCGCTCCGATGCGGTCCCAACGGGCCACAGGTACCGGGAGCCTCATCCGAACGGCCCACGACTGGCGCCGATGCGCCATCAGGACCCTCGAGCGCACCTCATTGCACGTGCAGGAGCAGCGGCGCGTCGGACCACATCTGCTCCAGCTGGTAGAACTCGCGCTCGGGTGGCGCCATGACATGGACCACCACCGAGCCGTAGTCGATGAGCGCCCAGTGCGCGGAGGGTCCTCCCTCGCGACCGATGGGCTGGACATCCTCGTCCTTGAGCAGCTCGATGATGCCGCCCGCGATGGCTCCCAGCTGCCGCTCCGAGCCACCCGAGCAGATGACGAGGTAGTCCGCGACGCTCGTCAGCGCATGGATGTCCAGCAGCACGATGTCGGAGGCCTTCTTGTCCGCCGCGAGGTCCACGATGCGATGCGCGAGGGCCAGCGCGACCGGATCGACCGGCGGCGCCTCGCCGACGTCGAGCGTCTCGAGGCGAGCCCGACCGGGTCGTCCCTCCCGTGCCGGGAGCCCGGCCCTCCGCCTGGTCCTGGGCTCGGGAGATGCGTCGGCGGGCTGGGTCACGGGTGTCTGGTCCTCGGTCATCGGCTCAATGGTCCCCCATCCGGGGCGGGAGCGCCATACAGGGCACGTCCCCGGATCCACGCATCGACCGGCTCGGGCACGAGGTAGCGCACCGACCGGCCCGCCGCGACCCGCGCCCGGATCTCGGTCGCGGAGTGGCCGAGGTCAGGCCCGTCGAGCACGAGGAACCGGGATGCCCGGTCCGGGAACACCGCCTCGAGCGTGCCCGCGTCGGTCGGCGGATAGCCGCGCCGGGGGACGATCGCGACACGCGCGAGCTCGAGGATCCGGTCGATCCGATGCCAGTCCGGCAGTCGCGTGATGGCCTCGACGGACAGGATGAGCACCGGGTCCTCTCGCCCGCCGCCCGCGTACCGGCCGTCGGCGTGGAACGCCTCGAGCGTGTCGACCGTGTAGCTCGGCCTCTCGCGCTCCAGCTCGATACGACTGGCGCGGAACCGCTCGTTGCCCGCGATAGCGAGCTCCACCATCGCCACGCGCTCTTCGGACGGAGCCATCGGCCCGACATCCTTGAGGGGGTTGCGTGCCGCAGGTACGAACACCACCCCGGCGAGGTCGAGGCTCTCGCGGGCGCGCTCGGCGACCGCGAGGTGGCCCAGGTGGATGGGGTCGAAGGTGCCGCCCATGACCCCCCAGGGACGTGACACAGCGCCGCCGTCGCTCACGACCAGGCCTCGCCACCCCATTCGAGCTCGTGCCCCCCGATGCGCACCGTGTCGCCCGTCTTGACGCCGGCTCGGATGAGCGCCCGCTCCACGCCCAGGCGGGCCAGCTCACGCTGGAAGCGCTCGGCGGACTCCTCGTTCTCGAAGTCGGTCATCGAGACCATGCGCTCGAGCTTGCGTCCGCGCACGCGGAGCACGTCGTCGGTATCGCGATCGATGCTGTACGAGGTCCGGTCGCCCTCCGGTCTGTGGACCACCACGCCCGCCGGCTCACCGGGCTGCGACAGCTCCTCGGCGTCGGGCAGCAGTCGCGCAAGGGCGGCGAGGAGCTCGTCGATGCCCGCTCCCTGGGCCGCGGAGATGCCCACGACCTCGAGGCCCTGCCGCTTGCGTGCGGCACGGAACGCCGAGAGCCGGTCGGTCGCTCCCGGCACGTCCAGCTTGTTGGCGACCACCAGCGTGGTCTTCTCGAGAAGACGCGTGTCGCGGGCCTCGAGCTCGTCGCGGATGATGCCGAAGTCCCGGTCGGGATCGGCCGCGCTCAGGTCCACGACGTGGACCAGGACGCGGGTCCGCTCCACGTGCCGCAGGAACGCGTGGCCCAGTCCCGCGCCCGCCGAGGCACCCTCGATGAGCCCGGGCAGGTCGGCGAGGGTGACCCGCCGATGGTCGGTGGGGTCGAGCGCCTCGAGGTCCAGCACGCCGAGATTGGGCTCGAGCGTGGTGAAGGGGTAGGCCGCGATGCGCGGCGTGGCTGCGGTGAGCGCTGCGAGCAGCGTGCTCTTGCCGGCGTTGGGGAGTCCCACGAGGCCGACGTCGGCGATGAGCCGGAGCTCGAGAACGACGCTGCGGACCTCTCCGGGCTCGCCCTTCTGGGCGTGCTTCGGCGCCTGGTGGGTCGCGGTCGCGAAGTGGGTGTTGCCGAGGCCACCCTTGCCCGCCCGCGCGACCAGCACCCGCTGCCCGGGTGACACCATGTCCGCCATGAGGGCGCCGTCCGTGTCGAGGACGACGGTCCCGGGCGGCACCGGCAGGTCGAGGTCGGAACCCGCCTTGCCATGGCGACGCGAGCCCTCGCCGCGACCACCCGCGGGTGCCTTGAAGTGGTGCTTGAAGCGGTAGTCGCCGAACGTGGTCTGGCCCACATCCACGATGAGGTAGATGGAGCCGCCACGGCCGCCGTCGCCGCCATCGGGGCCACCGCGCGGGACGTGCGCCTCGCGCCGGAACGTGGCTGCGCCGTCACCGCCGTTGCCGGCGGTGAGGGTCAGCGAGACGCGATCAAGGAACATGGCGAGGAGCGGCTAGCGCGCAGGCCGCGGCGCACGGATGGGTGCGCCCGGCCACGAGGCTCAGCTCTCGGCCGCGGCCTTCGACTCAGCCGCAGCCTGCCGGGTGAGGCCGGCCAGGAACTGGGTGTTGTTGTCGGTCTTGGCGAGCCGGTTGAGGAGCAGCTCGATGCCCTCGTTGGTGCCCACCGCGCCGAGCATCCGGCGCATCGTCCAGACCATCTTGAGCGTGCCCTCCTCGAGGAGCAGCTCCTCGCGGCGGGTGCCCGAGCGCTGGACGTCGATCGACGGGAAGATCCGCTTCTCGGCGAGCTTCCGGTCGAGGATGAGCTCGGAGTTGCCGGTCCCCTTGAACTCCTCGTAGATGACGTCGTCCATCCGCGAGCCGGTGTCGACGAGGCAGGTCCCGATGATCGTCAGCGACCCGCCCTCCTCGATATTCCGGGCGGCCCCGAAGAACCGCTTCGGCGGATAGAGGGCGATCGGATCGAGGCCACCCGACAGGGTGCGTCCCGATGGCGGCAGGGCCAGGTTGTAGGCACGTGCGAGCCGGGTGATGGAGTCGAGCAGGATCACGACGTCGCGGCCCGTCTCGACCTGGCGCTTCGCGATCTCGAGGCACATCTCCGCGACGCGGGTGTGGTTCTCGGTCGGCTCGTCGAACGTG
>JBEVIK010000223.1:0-3249 GCA_040510715.1 Candidatus Limnocylindrales bacterium | reverse complement strand
GCCGGACGTGGAGCTCCACGTCCGGTGCCAGGGGGATGCGCTCCCACACGGCCGCGACCGGCTTGGTCGCGTACGCCGGCGAGGGCGCGGGGAGGGGTGGTGCGAGTGCGGGTGCGGCTGCGTCCTCCGTGTGCCAGATCGGGGGTGCCTCGGCGGCGCGTGGCGCAGGCCGCGAGGCGAGGGAGCGGATGTAGTCGAGGGCCGAGCCGGCCGGCTCCGGGTCGGGGGCCGTGAGCGCCGCGGCGACCTCGTCGTCGCTGAGCGCCGACAGACGGGACCTGATCTCGGCGAGCGGCAGATGCTGCTCCTGGAGCCGGCGGATGAGCCGGATCCGGCGCAGGTGGTCCTCGCCGTACCGTGCGGCGCGACCCTGTTGCTCGGGTGCCGGGATGAGCCCGACCGAGATGTAGTAGCGGATGGTCCGGGGCGTCACGCCGGCCAGGCTGGCCAGGTCGGTGATGGCGTACCCCGTCTCGTTCGGCATGGGAGTCATATTGACAGTGTGACGTGCGACTGTCAAGTAGTCAGCTCCGGCATGCACCGCACACCCCTGACGATGGGTGGCCGACGTGTCAGCTGTGTGGCACGACCTGACGGGCGACCCAGTGGTGCCGCAGGTCCGTTGACCACCCCGTGGTCAGAACGACCGGCGACCACCCGCCGAGACCATCGTCAGCGGTCGGTCGTTGCGTGGACTTGGTCGATCCGACCGGCGAGCGCGCCCACGACAGAGCTTCGGCGGTCGTAATGACCGCCAGGTGGTCGATCGCCCGCCCCCGCCGACCCGCCTAGTCGGCCTGGATGATG
Source organism: Candidatus Limnocylindrales bacterium (assembly GCA_040510715.1). GTDB lineage: Bacteria > Chloroflexota > Limnocylindria > Limnocylindrales > CSP1-4 > JAFMJV01. The sequence continues at coordinate 2,442 of JBEVIK010000223.1, read as the reverse complement.
GCCACGTCCAGCGGTCCGACGAGCACCGGGCCGTGGACCCGGACGTCGTGGACCAGGTCCCTGCCCCGCGCCGGCAGCTCCACGGTCACGTCGTGGGTCTCGTGGTTGAGCACGAACCACCAGGAGCCCGTGTCGGACTCCCGCAGGGTCACCTCGACGTTCGCGTCGGCGGGCATGACCCGCGCTGGCGCGACCACGCCAGCCGCATCGATCGCCTGCTTGAACGCCCACGAGGTACCGGCGTGATCGAGCCGGGTGGCGACGTAGAAGGCACTCCCCGATCCCCGGGCGGCACGCGTCACGGCGGGCGTGCCGGCGAACCAGTCGTCCCCGTGCGTGGCGAGGATCTCCGCGTCCTCGATGCGCAGGATGTCCCACCACAGGTCGCTGGCGAATCGCTGGCCATCGGGTGTCTCGACCGTGTTGGCGGGCCCGGCATTGCGTGCGGCGTACTCCTCGACGACGATCCCCAGGAGCTCCCGCAGGGGCGCGGGATACGCGCCCGCATGCACCCGTGCGTCGCGATCGACGATGCCGCTGAAGAACGTCACCAGCAGCGTCCCGCCCTGCTCGACCCATGCCGACAGGTTCGCGGCCGTCTCCGCATCCACCAGGTGCAGGGTCGGTGCGATGAGCACCCGGTACCCCGACAGGTCCGCGTGGGGGTGCACGAAGTCCACCGTCAGCCCCATCCGGCGGGTGGCCGCGTACCAATCGCGGGCGAGCGTCGGGACGTGCATGTCCTTGACCGGCTTGCCATCCCCCTCGATGGCCCACCAGCTCTCCCAGTCGAACACGATCGCCGTATCGGCCTTGATGCGACTGCCCGCGATCGCATCGAGCCCGCCCAGCTCCGCGCCCAGTGCCGTCACCTCGCGCCACGTCCGGCCCTCGGGTCCGCTGTGCTGGAGCATCGAGCTGTGGAACTGCTCGCCACCACCACGTGAGGCGCGCCACTGGAAGAACATCACCCCGTCCGCGCCCCGCGCCACGGCCTGGAGGCTGAACAGGCGCATCACCCCCGGGGCCGTGGTCGCGTTGCGCGGCCGCCACTGGACGTTGGTGGTCGCCGACTCGAGGAGCACCCACGGCCGGCCCCCGCCCAAGGAGCGCATGAGGTCGGCGATCATGCCCGACTCGATCATCCAGTCCGGCTCCGACGTGTCCGCGTAGCAATCGTTGGTGATGACGTCCTGGAAGGGCGCCTGGGCCCAGTAGTCCACGGGCGGGAAGAAGCCCATCCAGTTGGTCATCACGGGGATGCCGGGCGTGACCTCCCGCAGGATGGCCGCCTGGTCGAGATACACCCCGCGCCACGTGTCGGACCAGAAGCGGCGCCAGTCGAGCTGCTGGCCGGGGTTGCGGAACGTGGGCATCCGGCGCGGCGCGTCGATCTCCGCCCAGTCACCGTAGGTCTGGCCCCAGAAGGGCGTGGTCCATGCCTCGTTGAGTCGCTCGAGGCTCCCGTGGCGCTCCTCGAGCCACGCCCGGAACGCCGCGACCGACGCATCGCAGAAGCACTCCTCCGAGTGGCATGCGAGCTCGTTGTCCACGTGCCACATGGCGAGCGCAGGGTGCCCCGCGACGTGCTCGGCGAGCGCTCGCGCGATACGCAGGGCGCGATCCCGGAAGCCGCTCGCGTGGGGGCAGTAGTGGTGCCGCGAGCCGTGCCACAGCACCGTCCCGTTCGCGTCGCGCGGCAGGATCGACGGGTCGGCACGCACTAGCCACGCGGGCGGTGACGCGGTCGGTGTGGCGAGGTCCACGGCGACACCCGCGCCGTGGAGCAGGTCCAATAGCCGGTCGAGCCAGTCGAACTCGAAGCGCCCGTCCGCGGGCTCCATCCGGACCCACGTGAACATGCCGATGCTGACCATGTTGACGCCGGCCTGGCGCATGAGCGCCACGTCCTCGGTCCAGACCTCCTCGGGCCACTGCTCGGGCGAGTAGTCCCCGCCGTACAGGATCCTGGGGACACGCGTCAGGGTCACGGCAGGACACCCACGGCGGACAGCGCGGCGAGGAAGTCGCGGTAGGTGAACGGCTGGGTGACCCGATGGTCGGCGCCCAGCTCGCGGGCGCGTGGCTCCTCGCCCTCGGAGGCGATGACGATGAGCGGCACGTCGTCACCCACGACGCCCCGTTCGCGTGGGCGGATGGCTTCGAGGGCCTCGAGCGAGGACACCCAGACCACGGCCGGTGCACGTCCACCGTCGGTCGTGCCGCGCAGCGCGTACCCACCACGCCGCGCGTAGCGTTCCATGAGGTAGCGCAGCGCGTCGTCGGGCGCGACGAGCAGGATGGCCGGAGCCTCGGCCGGCGCGGGGTGTGCCATGGGTGGCGATCGTATGGGCGTCGAGGGGCGCGGACTTGTCAGTCGGCGGGATGTTCTTGTGCCTGCGCGGGATGATCCGCACCCGACCGCCGGTACACCCGCGGCGA
>JBEVIK010000222.1:0-3428 GCA_040510715.1 Candidatus Limnocylindrales bacterium | reverse complement strand
CATCGTGACCAGCGCCTGGCGCGCTTCCACGATGGCGGAATCGAGCGCCTGGCCGACCTCGCCCGCCAACGGCTTGTCGTCCTCGGGGATGGTGGTGGCGAGCCGCTCGAACTTGAGCTTGGCGAACCACAGGTGCTGGGCCAGCCCATCGTGGATCTCGCGGGCGAGATGGGATCGCTCCTCGAGCGCGGCACGCTCCGCCTCTGAGATGCGTAACCGGTCGAGCGTGGCGTATGCCTCGCGCAACGCCCGCAGGTCCGAGCGCTGCTCTGCGCCGATGCCCAGCAGGAACACGCCATAGGCCAGCAGCCGGATGAGGTCCGAGGCCGTGACGAGGCCGGTGTAGACGCTCGGGTAGAACGCTGCCTGGAGCTCCGCGAACGCGAGCACCACGAGGCCCACGGCGAGGAAGCCGTCCGAGACCGGGCCCCGACCGACGTAGACCGTCCGGAACAGCAACGCCGCCGCGAACATCAGCAGGACGGTGGCCACGACCAGGCCGACCGCGAGCGGCGTGATGCCCACGAGCCGGCCGGTATCCGGCTTGCCCACGATCAGCTGCTCCATGCCTGCCACATCGACGAGCGGCGGCAGCAGGTCCTGGATGACGAAGAGCACGATCCCGATGACCGCGACGATGACGATGGGTGCCAGGATCACCGTCCGTGGCCGGAGGTTCCCGGTCCGCAGGCGCTGGATCGCGGCGATCGAGGCGAGCAGGAACAGGATGGCGGTCGTGGTGCGCACGACCTGGGTCAGATACAGCGGCAGCTGCGTCGGCAGCGGCACCATCCGGAGGTACATGCCAAGGAAGCGATCCCAATCGAACAGCACGGCGCCCACCGAGAACGCGGCGAACACGGCCGTCAGCAGGAACGCCGACACCAGGAGCAGCAGTGCCAGCCGGCCGCTGTCGCGATAGCGGGGCAGCGTCAGCAGCGCAAGGCCACCCGCCATCAACATCGCCCACGAGGTGACGGCGACGTCAAGGGTGGGGTCGTTGAGGACCAGGCGCAGGTCCGTGTCGGCGGCGAGGACGACCGTGGTGAGCGTCATCGCCACGAACGTGCCCGCAAGGAACAGGTCGAAGCGCCGAGGCCTCAACCCGTCCAGCCCGCTGTTGGAGCGCGACATGCGCTCGATTCTACCCACCTCCCCGTGGCGTCCCTCATCACGGGCCTCCGGTACATGCCGGACCCCCGCGAAACCTCGGGAGAAATGCGAGAGCCGGACCGCGCCCCAGCGGGTCCGGCTCTCTATCGCTCATCTGCGACCCCGCCGTGTAGGGTCGGAATGAAGCGGGAACCTTCGGTATCAGGTCTGCGGTGTACTCCGCTGACAGTCAGGAGGATGCCCGGATCATCCCCCCTGGGACATCCGTACCTGTACGGAGTCGAGTACGGAGCGTGCGGTCGGTACTCAGGGGTGGCCCCGGGCATGCGGGATCCGGGCGGCGGCACGCGAGCGAGGTCCTGGACGCGTCCCGACCGGTCGCGATGGGGGTGGTACGAAGCGGCTGCCCTCGTTGCGGCGATGCACCGGGCACCCCGGATGTGACCCGGACGTGAAACCGGACAGAGCGCCTGATCCGGTGTCGACGCATTGGGCTACGCTGTCCGCGTGCCCGACACCGACCTGACCCGATCGCCGACCGTCCCGCAGACACGGCCGGCGGCTGGGCGCCGCGGCATCGCGGAGGCCGCCGGGTGGCAGGTGTGGGCCGCACTGCTCATCGTCTACGTCGTCTGGGGGTCGACGTACCTCGGTATCCGGGTCGTCATCGAGACGATGCCGCCACTCATCGCGGGTGGCATCCGGTTCGCCATCTGTGCGGTGCTCATGGGGCTCATCCTGGCCATCCGCAAGGGCCCAGGCGTGCTGCGGGTCTCGCGCCAGGAGGCGATGGGCGCCCTGTTCATCGGTGCGCTGCTGCTGGGTGTCGGCAACGGTGGCGTGATGCTCGCCGAGCGCGATGTCCCATCGGGGCTCACGGCGCTCATCGTGGGCGTGGTGCCGCTGGTGGTCCTCCTGATGCGTCGGTCGCGCGGTGAGCACATCGAGCGCATCCAGACGGTCGGCGTCCTGGGCGGCGCGCTGGGTCTCGTGATCCTCGTCGCACCCCTCGGGCTGACCGGTGACATCGCGCCCCTCGGCCTGGTCCTGCTCATGATCTCGGTCACGGGCTGGGCCTATGGCAGCATCGCGTCGAGCCATGTCGCGCTGCCGCGCGATCCGTTCGTGTCCACGTTCTACCAGTTCATCGCGGGGTCGCTGGTGGGCTTCATCGGGGGCGCGCTGGTGGGCGAGCTCGCGGGCCTGGACCCAGGAACCTGGTCGGCCCGGTCACTGGTCGCGCTCGGCTACCTCATCGTGTTCGGGTCACTCGTGGCGTTCACGGCCTACACGTGGCTGCTCCAGCACACCCACGTCTCGCGCGCGATGACCTATGCCTACGTCAACCCGGTGGTGGCCGTCGCGCTCGGGTGGGCGATCCTGGGCGAGACCATCACCCCCTGGATGCTCGTCGGCGCCGCGCTCATCCTCGCGTCGGTGGCGCTCATCGTGCGGCTCCAGCGGCCCATGCGGACGATCCCCGAGCCGGGCTGAGACGGCAGGACGCCCGGCCGGGTCCGGCCGGGCGTCCATGGGTCGCGTGGCGAACGGAGGCGCGTGCCTCCGGGTCGGTTCAGGCGGCCGGTGTGCCGCCCCCCTTGAGCGACGCGAGGCGGGCTTCCACCTCGGCGTCCGCTGAGGCGTCGTCGAGCTCCTTGAACTGGTTGTCGAGGGTGTCGGCGGCGACCTCCGCCATGCCCCGCGCCATCGCCTCTTCGCGACGCACCTGGTCCTCGTAGCGCGACAGCTCGCTGGTGGGGTCGTAGCTGCTGATGCTCTTGACCGACTCCTGGACCTGTCGCTGTGCCTCGGCCATCTTGGCGCGCGCGGCCAGCTCATCGCGCTTGATGTGCAGCTCCTCGAGCTTGGCGCGCATCCCCGTGAGGCCCGCCTTGAGCTGCTCGGTCAGCTGGGTCTGCTGGTCCACCGTCTCCTGGATCGTCGTCACGCGCTTCTCATACGAGATCTGCTGGCGGAGCGCGGTCTTGGCGAGGTCATCGAAGCGCTGCGCGTCGGCTGTGTTGCCGGAGGCGGTCGCCTCGCTCGCCCGCTGCGCGGACGCGGCAGCCTTGGAGCCCCACTCGTCGACCTCGGACTTGGCACGCGACAGGTCATCCTCGGTCAGGCGGAGGTTGCCGACGGTCTGGGCGACGGCGGCCTCAGCCTCCTGGATGTCGTTGGTGTAGTCCCGGACGAGCTGGTCGATCATCTTCTCGGGATCCTCGGCCCGATCGAGCATGTCGTTCAGGTTCGCGCGCAGGATGTTCCCCACGCGCCCCAGGATGTCACTCACGGCGAGCCTCCTCGTTCTTCGC
>JBEVIK010000221.1:0-5181 GCA_040510715.1 Candidatus Limnocylindrales bacterium | reverse complement strand
CGACGGCGTCGTCGTCAAGGTCGACCGGGTCGACCAGCAGGACCGCCTCGGGATGGTCAGCCGCGCCCCGCGGTGGGCGATCGCCTACAAGTTCCCGCCCGAACAGGTCGAGACCGTGGTCGAGGACATCGTGCCCTACGTGGGCAGGACCGGGTCGCTGACCCCTGTCGCGCACCTGACGCCGGTCAAGGTGGCCGGCTCGACGGTGTCACGGGCGACGCTGCACAACCTCGACGAGGTGCGCCGCAAGGACATCCGCATCGGCGACCACGTGGTGCTCCGGAAGGCCGGTGACGTCATCCCGGAGGTGGTGCGGCCCATCGCGGAGCGACGGACCGGCTCGGAGCGCGAGTTCGAGATGCCGCCGAGCTGTCCCGTATGCGGGACAGCGGTGGTCCAGGACGAGGGCGCGGTCCGTCACTACTGCCCCAACCTCGCCTGCCCGGCACGCGTGGGCCAGGAGTTCGGGCATTTCGCGGGCCGGGGCGGCATGGACATCGAGGGAGCCGGCTGGGTCGTGATGCAGCAGCTCCTCGATCGCGGGCTCGTGCGCACCCGCGGGGACTTCTACCGGCTGACCGTGGAAGACCTCGAGTCGCTCGACCGCTTCGCGCGCAAGAGCGCCGAGAACCTCCACGCGGCCATCCAGCGATCCCGTGTCCGCCCGCTCGCGCGGATCGTCAACGCGCTGGGCATCCCACAGGTCGGGGAGCAGACCGCCATCGACCTCGCCGACTGGGTCGCGGCGACGTGGCCACCCGGCGCCGACGAGCCGATGGGCGGTCCCGACGGCTGGTTCGCGCGGGTGTCACGGGAGCTGTCGTCCGTGCCGCCCGAGCGGTTCCAGGAGGTCATGGGCATCGGCCCCAACGTGGCGGCGAGCGTGGGCGCCTGGTTCGGCGCCCCGGGGACGGCGGGAGTGCTCGACGACCTCGTGGAAGCGGGTGTCGAGCCCATCCGCCCGGTCGTGCGGCCCCGGACGGCCGCGGGAGCGACCGAGGCGAGCGGGCCACTGGCTGGCAAGTCCGTCGTCGTCACGGGCACCATCGAGGGGTTCGACCGACAGGGTGCGGAGGAGGCCATCCGGGCCGCCGGTGGCAAGGCTGCGGGCTCGGTGTCGAAGAACACCGACTATCTCGTGGCCGGCGAGAACGCAGGCTCCAAGCTGGCCAAGGCCCAGGACCTGGGCGTGCCGGTGCTCGACGTCGATGGGTTCCGCCGGCTGCTCGCGGGCGAGGATCCCCTCGGCTAGCCGGCCAGGATGAGCTCGCCGACGTGCTCGCCCTCGTCGATGTCACCGGTGAGCCGGAACCCGAGGCCGAGATAGAACGGCTCGGGCCCCCCGATGTCACGGACCCAGCTCGTCAGCAAGCGTCGGTGGCCCTCGGCCCGGAGGCGGTCCACGAGGAGCTCGAGCGCACGTCGCCCGATGCCGCGACCCTGGTGGCGGCGGTCGATGAGCAGTCGCCACAGGTACGGCGGCTCACCCTGCCAGCGTGACTCCGCGACCATCAGGAACCCCGCGACCTCGCCGTCGGCCTCGATGGCGCGCATCCAGGGCACGACCGGCGCCCCATCCTGGATCTCCGGGTCCGCGGCGTCCGCGAACGAGTCGGCCATGGTCGCCACGAACCGTTCCTGCGTGTGATGGGTCGCGAGCGCGTCCAGCCGCGGCCGGTTGGCATCCGTCACCTCGACCAGGCGCACGTCGGCGGGCGGCGTCCGGGGGCGCGCCAGCCATGCCGCCCGTTCGGCGGCCGTGATGGCGTACCGGTCGTCATCCACCCACGCCCCACGCACGAAGGCGCCACCGACGACGCGCCCCTGGTAGACGAAGCCCAGGCGCTCGAGCAGCCGGGCCGACGCGAGGTTGAGCGGGTCGAGCGTCGCGGTCACACGTGTCGTGCCACGCTCGAACAGCGCGTCCGCCAGCGCACCGACCGCCTCGGAGCCCAGGCCCTGGCCCCAGCGGTCGGGTCGGAGCGTATAGCCCACCGTCGCGGTGGTGCCGGTCCGGTCGAGGCCGACCGCGAGATCGCCGATGAGCTCGCCGTCCTGCTCGACACCCAGCTGCACCCACCCACCGACCTCGGGTCCTGCGATGCCTCGTTGGTCGGCGGTGAGACGCTCCGCCGAGGCCATCGTGTACGGGAGTGGCCAGTCCTGGTAGCGAGCCGCCTCGGGGTCGTTGCGGTACGCGTGGATGACCGGCGCGTCGGCTGGTCGGAGGGCGCGCAGCACGAGCCGCGCCGTCGCCAGTGGGAGCATCGGGCGCTCGCTCATCGCCCGGATGGTATCGGGCTGCCCCGATCGGCACCGACGCGGGCATGGAGACGCCGGGGCTCGGGCGAGCCCCGGCGTGCGTGGGATCCGGGTCAGGGTGCGGTCGATGCTCCTGGCGCCGCCGACGACACGGGCACGGCCGTGGCGGGATCGCCATCGACCGCCAGCGCGAGCCGCGGCACGAGCCCGTCCAGCAGGTACGGCAGGCTGAGCACGGTCACGAACGAGGTCGCGCCGCCCAGCGGGTCGTCGAAGCTGGACAGGTACACCTCGCGACCCTCGGTGTGGACCGGCAGCGTGGCGTACAACGGTCCGCCCAGGCCCTCGACGTTGGCGCCGTCGAGCCAGATGATGGCGTCCACGTCGAGCATGTCCACGTTCTCCTCGCTGAGGTTGGCACCGAAGGACGTGCCAGTCAGCTCGGCGAGGCCCTCCGGGAGCGTGAACCCGAGCCGCGTGAGCAGCCGGCCCCTGACGTCCTCGGGGCCGTACACATAGATACCCTCCCAGGGCGTGGCGACGACCGCGGTCTTGCCCGCGAACTCCGGGTGCTGCCCCTGGATCTGGCCGAACAGCCCCTCCACCGAACCGACCAGCTGCCCTGCCTCGGCGGTCTTGCCCAGGATCTGCCCGACGAGCATCGTCTGCTGCTGCCACGGGATGCCCCAGTCGACGAACTCGGCGGGCTGCGCGACCGTCGGCGCGATCTGCGCCAGGGTGTCGTACTCCTCCTGCGTCAGGCCGGAGTAGAGCCCCACGATGAGGTCCGGGTCGAGCGCCGTGATGGCCTCGAAGTCGATGCCGTCGGGCGCCCGCAAGACCTGCGGTGTCGCGTCGCCCAGCAACGGGGCCGCCCACGGCCAGGCACCGTATGGCTGCTCGCCGAACCACTCCGTCACCCCGACCGGCGCGAGACCGAGCGCGAGGAACGGGTCCTGGTCAGTGAGGCCGACCGTCACGACCCGCTCGGGTCGCTCGGTGATGACCGTCTCGCCGTACTTGTGCGCGATGGTCACCGGATACGCGTCGCCACCCGCGGTGGGTGACTCGGCCGCGGGTGACTGGGCCGCGGCGGGCAGGGCACCTGCCGCGATCGCGATGGCGAGGAGCGCCGCGCCCGAGAGTCGCGGCATCCCCCGCCTGCGGTGGTGGTGGTGGTCCGTCATGTCGCCTCCTTCAGGTGTCGGACGAGAGGTTGGGATGGGGCCGGCGCCGCCACGGTCGTCTCGGCTGCCGCGACCGGTACGCGGCGACCGGTCCGGCCGATGGGGAGCACCAGGGGACCTCCACCCACCGGGTCGCTGATGACCCGGCAGTCGAGGCCGAAGACGTCGCGCACCAGCGCCTCGGTCACGACCGAGGCGGGCTCTCCCTGCGCCACGATGCGACCCTCGCGCATCGCGACGAGGTGGTGCGCATACCGGCACGCGAGGTTGAGGTCGTGGAGGACCATCACGATGGTCCGGCCCTCGTCCTCGTGGAGGCGGTGTAGCAGGTCGAGCACCTCTACCTGGTGGGCGAGGTCGAGGTACGTGGTCGGTTCGTCGAGCAGCAGCAGCGATGTCTCCTGCGCGAGCGCCATCGCGATCCACGCGCGCTGTCGCTGGCCGCCGGACAGCTCGTCCACCGGCCGCCAGCGGATGTCCTCGGTGCCGGTCAGCGCGAGCGCCCGCTCCACGGCGGCCTCGTCGCGGTGCGACCACTGGTGGCGCCACGACTGGTGGGGGTAGCGCCCACGCGCCACCAGGTCCTCGACGGTCAGTCCCTCCGGGGCGATGGGCGCCTGGGGCAGGAGCCCGAGCCGCACGGCGACCTCGCGGGTCGGCATCCGGTGGATCTCACGCCCGTCGAGGAGCACCGCTCCGGCACGAGGGCGCAGGAGGCGGGCGAGACCCCGCAGGAGCGTGCTCTTGCCACACGCGTTGGGCCCCACGAGCGCCGTGATGCTGTGCTCCGGGATGGCCAGGCTCAGCTCGCGGACGATGGTGGCATCGCCGTAGCCCAGGGAGACCCGGTCGGCGACGATGCCCGAGTCGTGCGTGGTCATGCCCGCGCCCCCTCCCGGTCGGCCCGGAAGAGGAGCCACAGGAACCAGGGTGCGCCGATGGCGATGGTGACGATCCCCACCGGGAGGTCGGTCCCCCCACCCACGAAGCGGCCGATGGTGTCCGCGCCGACCAGCAGCAGCGCGCCGATGGCCGCCGTCGCGGGGATGATGCCCGCACCCGACGACCGGGCGAGGCGGCGTGCCATGTGCGGCGCGACGAACGCCACGAACGCGATGGGCCCGGCGACCGCGACGCAGATCGACGCCATGCCCACGGCGACCACGAGCAGCCCCAGGCGGGTGCGTTCGGTGTGCACGCCGATGGCGGCCGCCATGTCGTCGCCCAGCTGGAGCGCCGTCATGCCCCGCGCGAGCGTGGCCGCCAGCACCGACAGGGCACCCAGCACGATCACCAGCGTCGCGACATCGCGCCACGTCGTGGCGTACAGCGAGCCCAGCATCCAATGGACCGAGCGCTGGACCTCCCAGATCTCGCCGGTCGTGAGCAGCCAGCTGATGAGGGACTCGAGGAGCGCCGCGAGGGCCACGCCCACGAGCACCAGCCGGTATCGCCCGATGCCGCCCTTCCACGACAGGAGGTACATCAGCGCCGCCGTGACCAGTCCCCCGGTCAGGGCTGCCGCGGGCACCAGGTCCATCGCGCTACCGGCGACGATGACCGCCACCGCCGCGAACGCCGCCCCCGAGTCGATGCCCAGGATGTCGGGAGCCGCCAGCGGGTTGCGTGTCACCGACTGGAAGATGAGCCCGGAGATGGCGAGGCCGGCGCCGATGAGCACGGCGGACAGGAGCCGCGGCAGCCGCAGGTCCCAGACCACGAACCGGGTGTC
>JBEVIK010000220.1:0-6325 GCA_040510715.1 Candidatus Limnocylindrales bacterium | reverse complement strand
GAGGTTCCTGGGCTGGTCCACGTCCGTGCCGCGGGCCACCGCCGTGTGGTACGCGAACAGCTGCAGGGGGATGATGGCCAGCACCGGCGCGAGCGCCTCGATGGTCGCGGGGACCCACAGGATGTCGTCCGCGAACTCGCGGATGGACTCGTCACCACGGGTCGCGACCATGAGCACGCGCGCGTCGCGCGCCCGGCCCTCCATCACGTTGCTGATGAGCTTGTCCTGGTGGCGGGACCGGGTGGCCACCGCGACGAGGGGCACCTCGGCGTCGAGCAGCGAGATGGGCCCGTGCTTGAGCTCGCCCGCGGCATAGCCCTCCGCGTGGACGTAGCTCACCTCCTTGAGCTTGAGGGCGCCCTCGAGCGCGACGGGGTAGGTGGTGCCGCGGCCCACGAACATGAAGCCCCGGGAGTTGACGTACCGGCGCGCGAGCCCGGCCGCCGGCTCGGCGAGCTCGAGCGCCTCCTGGGCCTGGTCGGGCAGCGCCCGGAGCGCGGCGACGAGCTCACGCTCGCGGTCCCGGTCGAACCGCCCGCGAGCCTTGGCGATGGCCGCCGCCAGCAGCACGAGTGTGGTCACCTGCGTGGTGAACGTCTTGGTCGCCACGACCGCGATCTCGGGGCCCGCCTGGCCGAAGAGCACCGCATCCGCCTCACGCGTGATGGCGCTGCCCACGGTGTTGGTGACCGCGATCACCGTGCACCCGGCGGCGCGCGCCAGGCGCACCGGCGCGATGGTGTCGGCGGTCTCGCCCGACTGGGTGACCGCGATGACGAGGGTCCGCGGCGAGAGCGGGGGCGGGCTGTAGCGGAACTCCGATCCCACGTTCCAGCGCGCCGGCAGGCCCGCCCACTCCTCGATGAGCCGCGACCCCACGGCCGACGCGTAGGCCGCGCTGCCGCACGCGATGAGCTCGACCCGATCCGCATCCGCGATGGCGGCGGCGACGGGTGCCAGCTCCTCGATGCGCACCTCGTCCTCGTGGAGCCGGCCCGCGATGGCCGAGCGGATGGCCATCGGCTGCTCGTGCATCTCCTTGAGCATGAAATGCTCGTAGCCGCCCTTCTCCGCGGATTCGACCGACCACTCCACGCGATGCACCGGCCGGTCGCGGACCACGCCGTCGAGACCGGTCACGCGCATGGACCCGGCGTGCAGGTCGGCGACGTCACCCTCCTCGAGGAACACCACGCGGCGGGTGTGCGCCAACACAGCGGCGACATCGCTGGCGAGCATGTGCTCGCCATCGCCGAGACCCACGATGAGAGGCACGTCCTGGCGCGCGCCCACGAGGCGGTCGGGCTCGTCCCGATGCAGCACGGCGACCGCATAGGCACCGGCCGCCTGACGCAACGCCTGGCGCGTGGCATCCGCTATGTCGCCTTCATAGGCCTCTTCGATGAGGTGCGCCAGCACCTCCGTGTCGGTCTCGGAATCGAACCGATGCCCCCGCCCGGCCAGCGCGTCCCGGAGGTCCCGGAAGTTCTCGATGATGCCGTTGTGGATGACCGTGATGGCGCCGGTGCAATCCACGTGCGGGTGGGCGTTGAGGTCGTTGGGGCGGCCGTGGGTCGCCCAGCGGGTGTGCGCGAGGCCGACCAATGCCTGGGGTGTCGTCTCGGCGATGGCGGTGCGCAGGTTGATGAGCTTGCCCGCCCGCTTCTCCACGAACAGTTCGCCGCTGGGTGTGACCAGGGCGATGCCCGCCGAGTCATAGCCCCGGTACTCGAGTCGGGCGAGGCCCTCGAGCAGGATGGGCGCCGCGTCCCGCGGCCCGATGTATCCCACGATGCCGCACATGTCGGTCAGGCCTCCGGTCGGTTGGGCAGGTTGAGTCGTTCCGCGGCGAGGGCCGCGAGGGAGTCGGCGAGCTCGAGCACCCGGGATGGGTCCTCGCCCTCGACCATGATGCGGAGGGCCGGTTCGGTCCCCGATGGGCGGACCAGGATGCGGCCCCGTCCGGCGAGCTCGGCTTCGGCGGCCCGGACCGCCTCCACGAGCGGCAGGTCGGTCTCCCAGAAATCCTTGTGGCGTGCCGGGATGGCACGCTACTGATGGGGGAACAGCGGAACCTGAGACGCGAGGTCACCGAGGCGTCGGCCCGTGCGCGACATGATGCCCAGCACCTCGAGCGCGGTGACGATGCCGTCGCCGCTGGTGGCGTGCTCGCGGACGATGACATGGCCGCTCTTCTCGCCGCCCACGCCCGCGCCGTACACGAGCATCGCGTCGAGGATGTACTTGTCGCCGACGGGCGTCCGGATGACGGTGCCACCCCGTCCCTCGACGACGGCCGCGAGCCCGCCGTTCGAGAGCACGCTCACGACCAGCGTCGAGCCCTCGAGGGCACCGCGCTCCAGGCGGTCGAGGGCGATGATGCCCAGCAGCTGGTCGCCATCGACCACGTGTCCCCGCTCGTCGACCGCGACGCACCGATCGGCGTCCCCGTCGAGCGCGAAGCCGACATCCGAGCCGTCGCGCGTCACCAGCTCGGCGAGCGCGGCGGGCGCCGTCGCGCCGCAGCCCAGGTTGATGTTGCAGCCGTCGGGATCGTTGAAGTGGACACGCACGTCCGCGCCCGTCGCCGCGATGATCTCGGGTGCGACCACGCCGCCCGACCCGTTCGCGCAGTCGAGCGACACCCGCACGCTGCCCCTGGCACGCGCCGCGAGGCTCGTCCGGTGCGCCGTGTACCGGCCGAGCGCCGCACGGGCATCGACCTCGCGTCCGAGGGACTGGTTGGTGGGGCTGGTGAGCTCCTCGGCGCGCCCCATGAGCGCCTCGAGCTCGTCCTCCGCGGCGTCCTCGAGCTTGAGCCCGCGCGCGTCGAGGACCTTGAGCCCGTTGTCGTCGGCGGGGTTGTGGGACGCCGAGACCATGATCCCCGCGCCGAATCCCGCGTCACCTGTCACGAAGGACAGCGCGGGGGTGGGACACACGCCCAGGCGATGGACGTCAGCGCCGATGCTCGTGGCGCCCGCCACCAGCGCGGCCGCGAGCATGTCGCCCGACCGACGCGTGTCCTGGCCCACGAGCAGCCGCCCGCCCGGTTCGAGACGCGATCCCGTCGCCCTGCCGAGAGCGTACGCCATCGGCGGCCGGAGATCGACATTGGCCACACCCCGGATGCCGTCCGTGCCGAACAGCCGCGTCATGGCGCCACCGATGCGGCCGGGACGGTCGAGGCCACGGGCAGGCTGGACGCGCCGGGCGATGCTGTCGGGGGCGGGGAGCCGGCTGACCCCCGCGAGACATCGACCCGGATCACCGCCGGAGCGACCTCCAGCAGGTCCAGGCCCTCGATGGGAGTCACCGTCACGTTCACCTCATGCCTGCCGACCGAGAGGTCCCCCACTTCGACGGCGGCGACGATGGTAGCCCCGTCGAGCGACTCGAGCACAGGGGCGGGGCCCCCGAACGTCACCTGGACGGTGGATGCCGACAACGCATACTCACGCGCCGGACGCGCGCCGGCGATGCGGACGCCGACCTGCCAGGTCCTCGAGCCGACCTGGGGCTCGATGGTGACCTGCACCTGGACCGTGCCCTCCCCCACCAGCGACACGTCCGGCGGGAGGTCGGCGTCGATGCTCGCCTCGAGCGAGTCCGTCAGGCCCGTGATGTCGAGCGGCTGCGTCGGCACCGACGTGAGGCGCGTCACGGCCGACGACTCGCCGCTCACGGTGAGGGTGGTCGGGACCGCAGCGACAGCCACCAGCCGGTAGCCGGGTGCCGGGCTCCCGGTCACCACGGGGACGACGGGCAGCGTCGCATAGGCGAGCTCGCGCGCGACCTCGATGCTCACGTGGGCGCGCTCCGGCAGCACCTCCACGCCGGGCACCACGGCACCCGTCTCATCGACCGCCTCGAGGTCCACGTCCTGGTCGATGTTGAGGCCGCTGTCATCCACCGCCACGCGGGCGACCACGGCCTGCACCCCCGCGACGCGGGAGCTGGCGCCCCGCAGCACCGCCGATGCCGGGGACACCACGGGTGGTCCCAGCGCGAGGTCCGTGGGCACCGTGCCACGGTCCACCGTGATGACCACGGGCCGGGTCACGAGCGTATCCACGCGCACGTTGACCGATTCGGGGGAATACCCCACGACCTGGACCCGGGGGTCGAGGGCGATGACCCGCACCGGCACGGCCACCGGCTCGCCGTCCGCGGTCGGGACCACGTCCGAGAGGTCGATCGAGGCGAGGAACGAGCCGTTGGCGAGGGTGACCGCGGCATCGAGCGGGGCCCGGTACTCGATCTCGGAGACGGAGCCGGGAAGGTCCAGGACCGCCGCACCGCGGGGTGGGTCGAGCACCTCGATGGGGACCTGGCCGGGCCAGGTCCGGACGTTCTGCGACAGCGACAGCCCGATGTACAGCGCGGTCGCCAGGCCCAGCGCGCCCAGCTTGAGCGGCCAATCGCTCAGGAGCGCCTCGACGAAGCGCCTCACGCCTTGGGACCGGCCTGGGATGGGGCGGTGAGGTCAGGCTCCTCGGGCGAGGCCGGGGCCGATGGTGGATCGGCAGGAACGGGCGCCCCGGCCGACGGCGTGGCACCGACGGGGACGGTGGTGCGTCGATCGGCGCGCGAGCGCAGCACGCGCGGTCGCTTGCCTCGCAGGGGCGTGCCCAGCGCCGAGATGCCGGCCGCGGCCCGCTGGGCGCTGGCCGTCGGGCGCAGGAGCGCCACCAGGGACGTCCGGAGACGCTCCTCGTCGAGGTCACGGATGACCCGGCCGCGCTCCACGAGGCTCACCGAGCCGGTCTCCTCGCTGACCACGACCACCAGGGCGTCGGTCTGCTCCGTGATGCCGATGGCGGCCCGATGCCGCGTCCCGTAGCGCTGCTGCTGGACGGAGATCTCCGAGAGCGGCAGCACCGCGCCCGCGGCGAGGACCTTGTCCCCGTGGATGATGACCGCGCCGTCATGGAGGGTCCCGCGGGGCATGAAGATGGAGGACAGGAGCTCCTCCGACAGGTCGGCGTGGAGCATCACGCCCGTCTCGGCGGTGTCCTCGAGCCCCGTGTCGCGTTCGATGACGATGAGCGCCCCGATGCGCTGCGCGGCAAGCCCGGCCGCGGTCCGCGACACGGTCCTCGCGACCTTCTCGGCGAGCCCGGCCGCACCCGTCGGCGCGAACGCCCAGCCCATCGAGCCCACCCGGCCGATGCGCTCGAGCGCCCGACGGAGCTCGGGCTGGAAGATGACCACCAGCGCCAGGAGGCCCACCACGGCGCCCGTCTCGAGGATGCCCGAGAGCATCCGCAGGTCGAGCAGCCGGGCGACCGCGTACACCCCGTAGAGCACGATGGCGCCGATGACGAGGCGGACGGCGCGGGTGCCCTGGATGAGGCTGAACAGGCCGTAGAACAGGAGTGCGGTAAGCAGGATGTCGAGGACGGCGGTGGGCTGGATATCGACGCCCTCGACCAAGTCCCGGATCTGGTCCATCGGTCGTGCGCCGGGGTCAGCGGTACGGGCGCCCGACGCTCCCGGCAGGGATCGAGCGGTCCATCAGATGACGTTGCCGGCGGCGATGACCGCGAGGCGTGACTCCGTGCCCTGGTGGACGCGCGCGAGCTCGCGCAGGCCATCCCGGGTGGCGGCATCGTCCACCAGCGTGAGCAGGCGGGCGAGCAGCAGCAGCCGCTCCACGCCCCGGTCGCGCCAGCCGCGCTGGAAGTAGATGCGGGCCATCTGGAGGTGGGCCGCAGGTGCACCGAGCGACACGCCCAGGGCGCGCTGGCAGGCGTCGAGCGCCGCGTCGAGCTGGCCCAGCTGCTGATAGCCCTGCGCCGCGGCCACGAAGCCGTCGATGGCGCCGTCCGGCTGTCCGTCGCGACGCGCACCCTCCGCCGCGGCGAGGAGCCGCTCGGGTCCGCCCGTCCAGGCCGCCGCCTGGGCGCTCGCCTTCTGCTCCGCGCGCTCGCGGGCCTGGTCGGCCTCCAGCCGGGCGACCTGCTGGGTGAGGTCCGCCGACTCGTCGCGCCGGCCGGCGGCGAGCAGGGCGGAGGCCTTGCCCGAGAGGGCCTGCGGGTCGGTGGGCGCGCGCTGGAGCGCCTGGTCGTATGCCGCGATGGCGTCCTGCGGACGGCCCATCTGGAGCAGCACGGAGCCCATGCTCACAAAGGGCAGCGGCCGATGTCCCGCCAGGGTCGCTGCCTCCTGGTAGCGTGCCAGGGCTTCCTTGTGCTGGCCCTTGAACACTGCAACATGGCCCTGCTTGAGGGCCTCCTTGTAGCGTTCGAATACCGGATCGGGCATGCCCCTACTCTATCCCGCAGGCCACGATGTCGCGGGCGGCTCGCCTCGGGTCCTGCCT
>JBEVIK010000219.1:0-5214 GCA_040510715.1 Candidatus Limnocylindrales bacterium | reverse complement strand
TGCCAGATGTCGGTGGCAGGGACGCTACGCGGCTTCCTGACAGGTCGTGCTCGGACGGATCGCCCGCGGCAGGGTGCCCGACGCTTCGGAAGCGACCCAGGCGGGCCTCGCACGGCCAGATGTCGGTGCCGGCGACCTTTGCCGGGTGGCATACGGCTAAGGTCGTCCGGGCGAACACCTGTCACGCGATCGATGCCTTGACGGGCGATACGGTCGCCGTGGTGGACGTCTGGCAGGTCTCGCCGCGATCCGCGGCCGTAAGGTCCGTCCTGGCGACATCTGACAGGTCGCGCGGCGAGCCGTTGGACGACGCGGCCAGTGCGGCGCGGCGTGGTGAAACCTCGGGGCGGGTGGGCATCGCCGTTGGGGACCTCGGCGCGGGGTGCGCGTCGCCGTTGGGACCTCGGCGCGCGCGCATCCGCGCCCGGCGTCAACCGGTGCGGCGCATCCCGGCATACCCCATGTGCCTGACGCCTTCCGGCTGGATGGGGCCACCCGCCGCGACCGAGACCTCCGCCAGCGGTCGGACACGCCATGCCACGACGTTGACCACCTCCCCTTCGCGCTGGAGGTCCCCGTCGATGAGCAGCAGCGCGTGCCGTCGGACGATGCTCCGGAACTCCGCCCAGACCGTCGGCCACAGGGTCACGTTGGCCATGCCGGTCTCGTCTTCGAGCGCCAGGAACACGGTGCCGCGTGCGGTCATCGGATGCTGCCGGGTGACCACGAGTCCGCCGATCCGGATCCGCCCTGGGCGCCGCTCCACGAGCAGCCCGTTCGGCACCGCCCCCAGCCGGTCGAGCGCCGGGCGGAAGGGCTCGACCACCTGGCGGCGGGCATCGAGCGACAGGATCGCGTAGCTGTCGCCGAGCCGCTCGAGGTCCGTGGGAGGCGGCAGCGCCGGTGCCGGGGTCGCGGGCAGCCGCAGCCCGATGGGTCGCCCCGCCACCTTGTCCCGGGCATCGCCCCGGGTCGATCCTGCCACCTCCCGCAGCTGCCACAGCAGCTCCCGACGCGGCCGGCCCAGGGAATCGAGCGCACCGGCCCGGATGAGCCGCTCGATGACCTCCTCGGACAGCTCGGTCCGGGCCACCACGTCCTCGAGCGAGCGGTACGGCCCCCGGTCGAGCTCCGCGTCGAGCCGCTCCGCGACCTCCTCGCCGATGCCCTTGACCAGTCCCAGGCCCAGCCGCACACCGTAGGCGTCGGCCTCGCGCACCGCGTTCGGAGGTCGGTCGATGCCCGCCACCACGCACCCCGCCGAGCGCACCACCTCCGGTCGCCGGTCGATGCCCGCGCCCTCGGGGAGTGGCTCGCCGGGCATCCCGACCCACTCCGTGGTCGTGCGCCAGCGGCTGCGGTTGACATCGACCGGCAGGACCGCGACACCGTGTCGGCGGGCATCGTTGACGAGCACCTCGATGGGATAGAAGCCCATGGGCTGGGCGTTGATGAGCCCCGCGAGGAGCTGTGCCGGGTAGTACAGCTTGAGGAACGCCGACTCGTACGCGGTCCGCGCGAACGCCGCGGCGTGGCTCTTGTTGAACCCGAAGCTCGCGAACGCGGCCGCCTGGCGATACAGCTCCTCCGCCTGCTCCCGCGTCAGGCCGCTGCGATCGATGCAGCCATCCACGAACCGAGCGTGGAGCTTCTCCATCTCGCGGCTCGAGCGCCACGTGCCCATGGCCCGCCGGAAGCCATCCGAATCGGCCGGCGTGAAGCCCGACACCTCGATGGCGATGCGCATCACCTGCTCCTGGTACAGGATCACGCCCAGGGTCTCGGCGAGGATGGGCTCGAGCGACGGGTGGAGATAGCTCACCGGCTCGATCCGCTGGCGGCGGCGCAGGTAGGGATGGACCGCGTTCCCCTGGATGGGCCCCGGGCGGATGATGGCCACCTGGACGATGAGGTCGTCGAGCCTGGTGGGGCGCGCCTTGGGCAACGCCTGCATCTGCGCCCGTGATTCGACCTGGAACACGCCCACGGTGTCCGCGGCGCAGATCATGGCGTAGACCTCGGGCAGGTCCTCGGGCAGCGCATCGAGGTCGAGGCGCACGCCGCAGTCCGCAGCGGCCAGACGCACCGCCTCGTCGATGGACGACAGCATCCGCAGGCCGAGCAGGTCGAGCTTGACGAGGCCCAGCGTCTCCACGTCCCGCTTGTCCCACTGGATGACGACGCGCCCGGGCATCGTGGCTCGTTCCAGCGGCGCGAGCGCCACGAGCGGGCCACCCGTGATGAGCATCCCGCCCACGTGGATGGAGAGATGGCGCGGGTACTCGTCGAGCCGCGCGCACAGCTCCAGCCAGCGCTCCCAGGGCGAGAGGTCCGCGATGCTGCCGCCACGCGGCATGGCGGGCGGCTCCGGCTCCACCCGGGCGACCGAGGAGTGGGGGTCCGGCCGGCCCAGCCGGTCGAGGCCCAGCGTGCGCCCGATACCATCCCGGGCGACCCCATCGACCGCGCGGGCCTCCGCGAGCGGCATCCCGCTCTCCGCGTCCACGGGGATGACCGGCTGCCCCAGCCGCTCCCCACGGAGCCAGGCGATGCTCACCGGGCTGTCACCGGGGCCACCCTTGTCATCGGACGGGCCGTGCCAGCGGGAGGTGACCGGCTCCCGGGGCATCGGGGAACGGAGCCTGCCCATGGCGTCGGTCAGGCCATGGTCGTGGGAGACCGCCGACCCATCGGTGCCCGCCGGTGGCTCGGCCGGTCGTGCGAACAGCTGCGCGAAGCCGCCCTCCGCCTCGAGGTCCCGCCGGACCATCACCGAGTCGTAGGTCTCGAGCACCTTGGCCACCCGATCGACGAGCGGGCGGGGGAAGCCCAGCGCGAGCCCCACCTCGCGGACCGCCGAGCGGGCGCGATACGTGACCAGGTTGGCGACCATGCCCGTGTGCTCGACACCGTAATGCTCGTACACGTACTGGATGACCTCCTCCCGACGGGACGAGGCGAAGTCGATGTCGATGTCGGGGTACGCGATGGAGTCCTCGTTGATGCGCCCCTCGTTGATGAACCGGTCGAACAGCAGGTCGTGACGGACGGGGTCCACGCGCGTGATGCCCAGGGCATACGCCACGATGGAGTCGCCCGCGCTGCCCCGCCCCTGCGCCGGGATGCCCCGCTCACGGGCGAAGCGCATGAGGTCCTCGCACACGAGGAAGAAGCCCGACAGCCGGGTGCGCGCGATGACCCCCAGCTCCCGTGCGAGGCGCTCTTCGACCAGTGCCCGGATTGAAGGATCGGCCAGGTCGTAGCGCTCGGCGACGCCTCGCCGGCACAGCCGCTCCAGCTCCTGGTCCGCGGTCACCCCATCGGGGAGCGGCACGGCGGGGAACAGGTGGCGCTGGGCACGCAGCGGCACATCCAGCCGGCTCGCCAGCTCCGGCGCCTGGTCGAGCCCGGCGTGCCAGGCCCGATGGGTGAGCGGCTCCACGGCGGCCAGGGCATCCGTGCCCGGTGGACGCACCTCGAGCTCGGCACGCCCCGTGAGGTGGTACTCCCCGTTGTGGCGCCGCAGGTGGGCGCTCCCCTCCACCGTCTGGCCGTGGCGGATGGCGACCAGCACGTCCTGGAGCACCCGGTCATCGGGCCTCGCGTAGTGCGCGTCCGAGGTCACGACCGTGGGCACGCCGACCTCGTGGGCGACATGGGCGAGGCGTGCCACGAGCAGGTCGTCGTCGGGGGCGAGATGGTGCTGGAGCTCCACGAAGACCCCGCTGCCGATGCCCGGCACGTCCGCGACGTGCTCCGCATACCAGCGCAGGGTGTGGCGCGCGCCCTCCTCGTCGCCCGCGAGGATGCGTCGTGCGACCTCTCCGTGGCGACAGCCCGTGAGCAGCACGAGCCCTTCCGCGTGCCGCGCGACCACGTCGTGCGTGAATCGAGGCACGCCCTTGGTGCCCGCGAGATGCGCGGCCGAGACGAGTCGGCACAGGCTGCCCCACCCGGTCATGTCCCGGGCGAGCAGCACCAGGTGCGGGCCGCGCTCCCGGTCCCGGACGCGTCGCAGGTCCTCGCGCCGCGGGTCGCGGTAGCCGGGTGGGCGGAGGCGCTCGGTCTCGATGGGCGCCGGGATGCCGTCGAGGGCAACGCTCGGCGCGGCCGACGCCTCGGTGGCGGTGGCGCGACGCCGGCGGCCCCGCCGGCGCGGCACGACCACGCCGTGGGCATCGGGGATGGCGCTGTCGAGCAGCTCCACCTCGATCCCCAGGATGGGGCGGATGCCGATGTCCTCGGCCGCCTTGGCGAACCGGACCGCGCCGTACAGGCCCTGGTGATCGGTGAGCGCCATCGCCGTGAGCCCCAGCTCCTGCCCGCGCCCGACCAGCTCGTCCACGCGCGCGGCACCGTCGAGGAACGAGAAATGGGAATGGACATGGAGGTCGGCCCACGGACGCGTGGTCATGGCTGCTCGTCCGCGGCCCAGCGACCCCCTGAGTCCGCCTGGAGGACTCGCGTCGGGGCATGCACGATCTCGCCGAGTCCACTCGGGTCATCGCCGGACGTCGCCAACGCCCACGAGATCCGGGAGATGGTCGGAGCCGACCGGACCGGGCAGAGGGTGGGGGCCGCTGGGTCTCGTCGTGATGCCCCGAGCGGACTCACGGCAGTGGAGCAGTACCTCACGCGAGTCTCCCCTGCGGACTCACGCACCCGGCAGGATCGGATGTGCGCCTATAGTCGACCGCCGTGAGGGAGGAGCGGACGTGACGGGGCTGGAGCTTGCCGGGGTCGAGCGGTCGATGCTCGACGGCGAGCTCGGACTCGGCACCCAGCGCGCGATGGGCGTCATCGTCGCGCTCGCGGAGGCGCTCGGCGCGCCGAGGCTCATCGAGGTGAGTGGGGCCCACATCGACGGCTGCCTGTACCACGGCGAGGTGAGCCTCGACTACGTGCGTTGGCTGGCCGAGGACGGGGCACGGGTGCGGGTGCCCACGAGCCTCAACGTCACGGCGCACGACCTGGTCCGACCAGACACCTACCGGGGCGACCCGGACATCCGCGACGCGAGCACGCAGCTCGCCGACGCCTACGTGGCACTGGGCTGCATGCCCACGTTCACGTGCGCGCCGTACCACGCGGGTGTCCGGCCGGCGTTCGGGGAGCAGGTGGCGTGGGCCGAATCGAACGCCATCGTGTTCGCCAACTCGGTGCTGGGAGCCCGGACCGACCGCTACGGGGACTTCACCGACCTCGCCGCGGCCA
>JBEVIK010000218.1:0-3615 GCA_040510715.1 Candidatus Limnocylindrales bacterium | reverse complement strand
ATCGAGCCGGGCGTGCTCGAGGGCGACTTCACCGATGCCATCCGCCGCTTCCGGTTCCGGGGCTCCTCGGGCAAGGTCAACCTCGCGCTCGACGGCCTGCCCGACTTCACGTGCCTGCCGGGCACCGGCGAGCACCTGCGGGGCGCCATCAGCTTCAGTCCGTCGCTGGACTACATGGAGCAGGCCTACGACGATGCCAAGGCGGGACGGTTCAGCCGTCGCCCGTACGTGGACATGATCATCCCCACGCTCGTGGACCCGCGGATGGCGCCGCCCGGCAAGCACATCATCAGCTGCTTCGTGCAGTACGCGCCGTATCATCTCTCGGAGGGCACCTGGGACGACCAGCGCGAGGCGTTCGGCGACGCGGTCATCGACACCATCGCCGAGCGCGCGCCCAACATCCGGAGCCTCATCGTGGGACGCCAGGTGCTCACGCCCCTCGACATCGAGCGCCAGATGGGCCTCACCGAGGGCAACATCTTCCAGGGCGAGCTGTCGCTGGAGCAGCTGTTCCTCAACCGTCCGGCACCCGGCTGGGCGCGCTTCCGGACCCCGGTGCGTGACCTCTGGCTGTGCGGCTCGTCGGCGCACCCGGGGGGCGGCATCATGGGTGCCCCCGGACGCATCGCGGCGCTGGAGCTGCTGCGCGAGCAGGGTCGCGCGGCATGACCGTCGCCCCGACGCGCGCGACCGAGACCGCCCGGGGGCCGTGGGACGCCATCGTGGTGGGTGGCGGCCACAACGGGCTGGTGTGTGCCGCCTACCTCGCCCGTGCCGGCCTGTCGACCATCGTGCTCGAGGCGCGCGACACCGTGGGGGGCGCGATCGCCACCTCGGAGCTCGTGCCGGGCGTCCGCGTCCCCACGTACGCCCACACGGTCGGGCGACTGCGAGGCTCCATCGCGCGCGACCTCGGGCTGGCCGCCAACGGCCTGCGCCTGGTGCAGCCGCGCGCCCGGGTCACCTCGGTGCGACCGGAGGGCCCGGCCATCACGCTGTGGGGCGACCCGGTCGCCACGGCGCGCGACCTCAGAGCGATCTCGACCCGCGACGCGGATGCGTGGGTGGCCGCCGATGCCGAGGTCCGGGCACTCGCCGGGCTGCTGTCACGGGTCGCAGCGCTCACCCCGCCGGACCCGTCGGCACCGGTCGCGGGCGACGCGGTCGAGCTGCTGCGGCTGGGCTTCCACCTGCGGGGCATGGAGGAGCGGCACGCGCGTGCCCTGACACGGGTGCTGCCGCAGCCGGTGGCCGATTTCGTGACCGACCGGTTCGAGTCGGAGCCGCTCCGCGCGATGGTCGCCGTGCGCGGTGTCCGCTACACCTCGATGGGGCCGCTCTCCGCGGGCACCACCCAGGTGCTGCTGACGGACTCCGCCGGCAACGACGGCGGTCTCGCGGGCGAGACCGTGTATGCCCGGGGCGGACCGGGTGCGCTCGCCTCGGCGCTCGCCTCGGCGGCACGACGTGCCGGGGCGACCATCCGGACCGGCGCCCGGGTCGCGACCCTGCGCACTCGCGACGAGCGGGTGACCGGCGTCGTCCTCGCCTCGGGCGAGGAGCTGGGTGCGCCGGTCGTGGTCAGCGGGCTCGACCCGAAGCGCACCTTGCTCGAGCTCGTCGACGCCGAGGTCCTCGGGCCGCGCATGGGCTGGCAGGCAGGCAACCTGCGGCTGGGCGGCGTGACCGCCAAGGTCGACATCGCGCTCGCGGACCTGCCCCGATTCCACGGTCTCGAGGGGGCGGATGCGCCGCAGCGATTGCGAGGGCGCATCGTCGTGGCGCCAACAGTGCGCTACCTCGACGTCGCCGCGGATGCCGCGAAGTACGGCCGCATCAGTGACCAGCCGTGGCTGGAGGCGACCATCCCCAGCCTCATCGACCCGCTGCTCGTGGACGGTGGTGCCGCGGCCGGTGTCCGCCACGTCATGAGCGTGCTCGTCCAGTCTGCGCCGTACCAGCTGCGGGAGGGCACCTGGGAGGTCGCCCGGGAGGTGCTGCTCCACCGCACGATGGCCGTCCTGGAGTCGGTCGCGCCAGGCATCGGGGGCCTCGTCGTGCATCGGCAGGTCCACAGCCCGGCCGATCTCGAGCGGGACCTGGGTATGACGGGTGGTCACCCGTTGCACGGCGAGCCGTCGCTCGACCAGTGGTTCGCATGGCGCCCGATGCTCGGCTATGCCCGATACCGCATGCCTGTCGACGGGCTGTACCTGTGCGCGGCCGGTGCCCACCCCGGGGGTGGGGTGACCGGTGTCCCGGGACGCAACGCCGCGCGCGAGGTCGTCGCGGACGTTCGTCGCGGCGGGCGCCGCGACTGAGCCGGAGCGACGGGATGCGGGCGCTGGCGATCCTCCTCGCGACGATCGTGGCGGCGGGTGCGGTGCTCGTCGGTTGCACCGTCACGGGCACCGTCTACGCCCGCAAGCAGGAGCGCAGGGACCTCTCCGTGTCGTCCACCCCGACCGTCGTGGTCGACACGTTCAACGGCCGCATCGCGGCCATCGCGGCCGGCCCGGACGTGGTCGAGGTGCGCGTCAATAGCCGCGGCTCCGGGAGCGACCAGGCCGAAGCGGAGCGCGACCTGGCGCAGGTGGCGGTGGACATCACCCAGGTCGGCGACCGGATCACCATCACGGCGCGCCGGGAGGACTCGCCGCCGGCGCCCGGAGACAGCGGTGCCGACGTCGAGCTGTACGTGCCGCCGGACGCGCGGCTGGAGCTGCGCACCTCGAACGAGCGGATCGAGGCGACCAACGTCACGGGCACGGTGATCGCGCGCACCAGCAACGGCTCCATCATCACGCGCGGTGGCGATGACCTCGACCTCGACACGAGCAACGGCAACGTCTCCGTGAACGGCGCGAACGGCGACCTGGTCGTCCGGACCAGCAACGGTGGCCTCGACATCAACGGCGCCCGGGACGTGTCGGTGACGGCCGAGACCTCGAATGCGCCCCTGACCTTCAGCGGTTCGCTCGCGCCGGGCAGCCACTCCCTGGCGACGTCGAACGCCAACGTCTCGCTGACGTTGCCCGGGGATGCGGCGTTCACCATCGCCGGGAGCACCAGCAACGGCAGCGTGCGCACCGATTTCCCGCGCCTCGTCATCGAGGACACGACGATCAGGGGCACGACCGGGGTGTCCTCGGTCACGGTCGTCCACGCGACGACCTCCAATGGCGACCTCGCGGTGATGCAGCAGCGCCCCTGAGCGTGCGGTGTCGTGCCGAGGGGCGCCAGATCACGTGCCGGTGGTCGAGTGGCATGCCGAGGGCCGCCTGATCACCGGGTGGTCAGTATGACCGCCGAAATGCTCCCGCGCATCCAACCTGAGCCCGACCGGGCCTGCTCGGCGGTCATCCTGCTCACGATCTGTGACGATCGACCGGCCAAGTGGCGTCCATCGATGGTTCGCCGGTCGTATTGACCGCCGCGTGGTCGATCGACCAAAGGAAGCCAGGCCTGGTGTCCGGGTCGGCAGCGCGGCGCGCCCTATGGTCGGTCGAGGGTCTCCGCGAGATCCGACTCGACAGGGTCCGCCGCGGGCAGCTCCCAGGTCCACGACCGGAGGCGCCGGAGGAGCCGGCCCGCCGTCAGGTCGAGCTGGAT
>JBEVIK010000217.1:0-3097 GCA_040510715.1 Candidatus Limnocylindrales bacterium | reverse complement strand
TCGCCTCGATGACCAGACCGATGCCACGACACGCTCCTGGGTCGGCCCTGGACCGCTGCGACCCAGCCAGGTGCTGACGTTCCCGGCTTGAGCGGCGTAGGCGGGCACGCTCGCGCGCAATGTCTGGTCGAGCACATGCCAGGTCTCGGGCGCGGTGAACGTGGCCACTCGCAGGTGGTATCGGTCCTGCTCGGCGTCCATCAGACCCTCGACTCCGCGGAAGCGTGACGTCGTACTAGTCTCACACCCGCGGACGTGGGTCGCAAACACTGTCCTCAGCCGCCGATGGGGACGCGAGGAGGCGAACGTGGGGAGCGAGACCATCCGGCAGGCGATCGAGGGCGCGGTGGGATACCTGACCGCCAACCCGGACGAGGCCCGCTACCGCGACAGCCATGCGCGGGCGACGCTGCGTCAGGGGCTCGTGGTCGACGTGACGGGTCCGTCCGGCGAGGCGCTCAGCACGGACATGACGACGTCCATCGGCGGCACGGCCAGCGCGCCATCGCCCGGATGGCTCTTCCGCGCGGCTGCCGCGAGCTGCGTGACGACCCTCATCGCGATGCGTGCCGCGTCGCTCGACGTCGTCCTCGGGTCCCTGGAGGTCACGGTCGACAGCGAGTCCGATGACCGGGGCATCCTGGGCATCGACCCGGCGGTGCCGGCTGGCCCGCTGGGCGTCCGGGTCGCGGTCGCCATCAGAGCGTCGGGCGTGGACGCCGACCAGCTGCGTGCGATCGCGCGCTGGGGCATCGAGCACTGCCCGGTCGCCGACGCGATGGGTCGGCAGGTCCCGCTGGAGACGCGGATCGAGGTCTGACCCCCGACCAGCGCAGGATCGAGCGAGCCCGCGGACGGCGGGCTAGAACCGGCGGCGGCCGGGCGTGATGGCGGCGCCCACGACGGCAGCCTTGGCGATCGGCGCAGGACCGGGGCCGGCCACCGCGGCGCCCACGACGGCCGCCTTGGCGATCGGCGCAGGCCCAGGACCCGCCACCGCGGCGCCCACGACGGCCGCCTTGGCGACCGGGTTCGGACCAGGCATGACGGCTGCGGTGACGACCGCGGCCCGCCCGACGCGTGAATCCCTGAGCGGCATATCAGCCTCCTTGAGATGCGATGGCGGCCTCGTCGGCCTCGACGGCGGCGATGATCGCCTGGATGGGGATGCGTCCGTTGGCGATGAGCTGGCCGCCTGCGCGTCGCATCGCCGCGGCGAACGGTGCTGCCCACAGGTTCTCGTAGATCAGCACGCCAGCGATGCTGCCGGGCGCCATCGCCTCGGCGAGAGTGACGATGTCATCGGCGGCGAGGGTCTCGGCCAGGTCCTCCTCGATGCGCTCGAGGCCGCTGAGGTCCTCGAAGTCGGACAGCTCATGCCCCTCGATCGTGCCGTCCTCGAGCTTCTCGAGGATGACCACGTCCATGATCCGGATGATGCCCGACTCGTGGAGTCGGAGGAGCTCGTCGGCCCCTTCGCCCGTGAAGTTCTGGGCGCCCGCCGGGAACTCGACGATGAGGTAGTCGACGGGCCCCAGCTCGTCGATCGATCGGTCGGTCATCGGTCCTCCTGAAATCAGCGCGTGATCGCAGGGTCAGACCCGCATCACGCGTCCCGTCCATCCGGGCTCCTGCTCAGGAGACTCACGAGGCGCACCGGGACCGGTCCAGCGTGGCGGAGATGGAGCGTGCATCCATCCACCGGTTCGGGTGAGATCGGAGGGTCGATCACCACCAGGTGCTCCCTGCGCTCGCTCCCCCATCGACGATGATGGTCTGGCCCGTCACGTAGCTGCAGTCCGGCGACGCGAGGTACTCGGCCGCGAACGCGACGTCGTCGAGCGACCCCAGGCGACCCACGAGCGAATGGGCGATGGCCGCCTGCTCCCGATCGGGGTGCTCATCCATGTAGCGGCCGGTGAGCGCGGTGCGGAGGATGCCGGGCCCGATGGCGTTGACCGTCGCGCCCATCGGCCCCCACTCGGCGGCGAGCGCCCGGACGAGACCCGACACACCCGCCTTGGTCGCCGCGTACACGGCCCGTAGGCGTTGCCCATGGATGGCGCTCAAGGAGCTCACCGCGATGAACCGGCCGTTCGGACGGGCGAGCACGAGCGGCGCGAGGAGCTGGAAGGTCACGAACACGCCATACAGGTTGGTGTCCAGCATCGACCGGACGGCATCGTCATCGACATCCAGGGCGAGGGCTCGGACGTTGGTCCCGGCACTCGCGACCACCGTGCCGATATCGACGCCCTCGCGCGTCAGCTGCGCCGCGATCTCGCTCATGCGTGCGCGGTCCGCGACGTCACCGTCGAGCAGTCGTGGGACCTGCAGCCCCTGTCCCCGGAAGGCCTCCTCCACCTCCCCTCGCCTGGCCGACGCGTTCCTGGCGACGAGATAGACCGGGTCGTGGGTGCGGGCGAGGCGACATGCGATGGCGAGGCCGATGCCGGAGCTCCCGCCGGTGACGAGCAATCCGCGGGACGGGCCTGCACCAGCGGTGTCCACCGGTCGTGCGGTCCCGGGGCGTGGATCGTGCACTGGCGGGCCTGACCTGGTGTCAGGCGGTCGTCGGCGGGAGGCGTTCGCCCGCCTCGATGCGCACCGGGAGTCGGTTCTCGGGTGGCGTGAGGGGACACGAGAACCGCGGATCGTATGCACACGAGGGGTGGTAGGCGAGGTTGAAGTCGAGGGAGTACGTGCCGTCGTCCTCCGCCTGCAGGTCAAGGTACCGGCCGGCCCCGTACGTCTCGGCGCCGCTGGTCGCGTCCAGGAACGGCACGAACAACGAATCGTTCGTGCCGCCCGCGAGGCGGTAGGCGGTGATGGACAGGTCGCGACCCTCCAACGAGAACCGGAAGACACCGGCCCGCTCGGCAGGTCGCAGGCGCCCATCCGAAGTGGGGATCTCGAACCGCACCGGCTCGCTACCGGTATATGGTCCGAGGGCGAGGTCGTCGATGACCATCGCCTCGTCCACGGGGTAGTACGTGAGGCCCTCGAACGACGGTCGCTCCTCGGCCGGGATCGGGCTGCCGGCCGAGTCCCTGAAGAAGCGGTCCTTGTCGGCCCGGTATCCGAGCACCGCGTCGGC
>JBEVIK010000216.1:0-10208 GCA_040510715.1 Candidatus Limnocylindrales bacterium | reverse complement strand
GCCTTGAGGTACGCCTCGATGGCGCTGCCCACGCGGTACCACCCGGGCAGGTTGGCGCGCGACTGGGACCACGCGAAGACCCACGGGATGGCTCGCAGCTGCTCCAGCGACCGGACGCCACCGGCCCGCGCCGCGGGTCGCGATCCGAGCGCCATCGCCGACAGCTCGGCGATGGGCGTCGCGGCGCGGAAGTACGTCTCGAACAGGGGGTCCTCCCAGACGAGCGCGCGATAGGCCGTCCGCGAGGTGGCCGCGAGCTCGTCCATCAGCGCGTGCCCGCTCGCGCCAGCGGCCCGCGAGCGCTCATCGTGGTCGGGCGCGGCGGCCGCCAGCAAGGCACCCGTGACCTGCTCCAGGTGGCGCAGCGCGATGACGCGGTTGGCATACCGGTCGGCGATGACCTCGCCCTGCTCGGTGAGCCGGAGGCCGCCCTCCATGGAGCCCGGTGGACTCGCGTGGATGGCGCGGCTCATGGGGCCTCCACCGCGCCCGATGGCACCACCCCGCCCGTGGAACAGGGTCAGCCGGACCTCATGCCGTCGCGCCACCTCCACCAGCTGCTCCTGGGCGCGGTACAGCATCCAGGCGGCGGCCAGGGGACCCGATTCCTTGGTCGAGTCGGAGTAGCCCAGCATCACCTCCTGCCGCCATCCGCGCGACGCGAGGTGCTCCTGGTAGCGGGCATCGGACAGGAGCTCGTCCACGATGGCGCCGGCCCCCTGGAGCGCGTCCGCGGACTCGAACAGGGGCACCACGTCCAGCTTCGCCGGAACGTCCGCGGCCCGGGCGAGGTCCAGCACGTCCAGCACATCCCGAGCGCCGCGCGTGAAGCTGATGACATATCGATGGCATGCCCGCTCCCCGAGCTCGGCCTGGATGCCGGCCACGGCCCGGAAGGTCTCGAGGACCTCCGCGACGGGCACGCCCGGGGTCGCCTCGGCGCCGTCCGCCCGACCCGTGCGCACCAGCTCGAGCGCGCGGGCGTGGGCCTCGCTGTGTTGTCGCACCTCCAGCGCCAGCGCATGGAACCCGAAGGTCTCGACCTGCCAGCGGAGGTCGAGCAGGTCGCCGTATGCGACGCGGTCCATGCCCTCCACCACGAGCGCGTCCCGGAGCACGTCGATGGCGGCGAGCAGCTCCTCCACGGTCGCGAAGGCGCCCGGGACGTCGTCGCCCTCCACGATGCGGCGGCGCGTCCGCTCGAGCCGCTCCCCGAGATGCGCCAACGCCTGGCGCCACGGCTCGGCGGGGAAACGCCTCGTGGCGTCCGCGGCGACCTCCGGCAGGTCATGGGCGTCCCGCTCCAGCGACTCCTGCAGCGGGCGTGACAGGCCGCCCGACGGCCGGGTCGCGGCGATGGTCTGGCCCAGCCGATGGACGACCGCGTGGTACCCGCGCAGCACGTGGTCGGCCTGGATCCGGAGCGCCTCCCGAGTGGTCGCGGACGTGACATTGGGATTGCCGTCGCGATCGCCGCCCACCCACGAGCCCCACTCGAGGAACGGCCGCACCAGCGGCGGACGCGTTCCCGTATCGCCGCTGTCCCGGGCCGGGCCGCCCACCTCGTGACCCTCGTCGAGCGCGGCGTCGAGCGCCCGGTAGAGGCGGGGCGTGACCACGAACAGGGACTCGTCGAAGAACGCCATCACGCTCCGGACCTCGTCCAGTGGCGTCACCGCCTGGACGCGCAACGGCGAGGTGTGCCACAGGAGCGTGATCTCCTGGCGCAGCCGGCGGCGGACCTCCGCGTCCTCACCAGGGGTCAGTCGTGGGTCGTCGAGCTGGTCGAGCAGGCCGTAGCAGCGACGCAGCGCCATGAGCATCGTGCGCCGACGCGCCTCGGTGGGGTGCGCCGTGAGGACGAGGCCGATGGACAGCCGGTCCACGACCGCCTGGCGCCGGGCTCGCGACACGCCCGCCCGCCGGAGACGGTCGATGGCGTCGGCCACCGAGCCGTCGACGATGGCGTGGGCGGATCGACGGGCGCGTCGCCGGAGACGCCGGACGCGTTCCTTCTCCTCCGCGAGGTTGGCCAGCTGGAAGTAGAGCCCGAATGCCCGGATGAGCACCTCGGCGCGGCGTGGATCGACTCCGTCGAGCGTGGCAGCGAGCGCCCGACGCTCGCCGGCGGCACCGGTCCGGCGGAGCGCGATGGCCCCCCGCCGGATGCGCTCCACGAGCTCGAGGAGCTCGGGCCCCTCCTGCTCCACGATGACCTGGCCCAGGAGCGCCCCGAGGAGCTTGATCTCGCGCGCCAGCGGGTCACGCGCACGCGCGCTGCCGATGCCCCCCGGCTCGGCGCGGACGGCAGCGTTGGCATCGGGCTTCGTGCGCGGCATGAGGTCCCGAAGGCTACCCTGCTCACGCCCCCCGCGGTACCTTCAGGTGCACGACGGGGATGTCTGCCACCATCAGACTGACCGGTGCCGGCCGCGCTCGGAACCGCGGCACGCGCGGCGACCAGCGGAGGACCCCAGATCGTGATGACGTCACTCTCACGCCATCGGACGGGCGCGTGCCTGGCGCTGCTGGCGGTCGTGGCGCTCGCGGGATGCGTGCGCGTGAGCAGCGGACCCGCTCCCGTGGCCACCCCCAACGGAGCGAGCGGTTCATCCGCGACCCTGCCACCCCGCCCGACCATCGCACCCACCGAGGCGCCATCGCCGACCCCCGCCCCCACGGCCACGCCCGACGACGGCGCGACCCCCATCGAGGTGTCACTGCTGGACTCGATGGCGATCGACCCCAAGCGCATCACGGTCGAGGCCGACAAGCCGGTCCGCTTCGTCATCACCAACAAGGGCGCCCTCGAGCACGACTTCTTCATCGGCAGCGACCGGGAGCAGAAGCAGCGCGAGAGCGGCCAGGGCGAGCCGGGTCCCGACCGTTATGTCCAGGTGCCGCCGGGCGAGACCGTGACCCTGCTGTACACCTTCCCGACCGAGGGCCGGACCATCGTGGGGTGTGTCGTGCCGGGGCACTACAGCGCGGGCATGAAGTCCAACATCACCATCGAGTGATCGCCGCGCGGTCGGTCCGCGACCGCGACGCGCGCCACGCCGAGGGGCTTCCGGTGCCGGCAGACACCGGATCGGTACCCATGGGGGATGACCACCCGGTACCGGGGTCCTACCGTGCGGGCCATGAACGACATCACGCCCGCCGACTCGGAGCTGACGATCGCCCTCCTGATGCTGGTGCTGCTGCTCATGGCGATCGCCCTTGTCCTGCCGCGACTGAC
Organism: Candidatus Limnocylindrales bacterium; assembly: GCA_040510715.1. Lineage (GTDB taxonomy): Bacteria > Chloroflexota > Limnocylindria > Limnocylindrales > CSP1-4 > JAFMJV01. The sequence goes on along the minus strand of JBEVIK010000216.1, from coordinate 6,967 downwards.
GCGCGGGGCCCGCTCGCGCTAGCCTGAGGGGGAGGTGCAGACACAGCTCCCCGTCATCAGGACCTACACCGGCCCGGACCGCGAGGCGACCCAGGAGGCCTACCGGCGCGACGCCCGCCAGGCGCGGGCGACCGGCTGGGTCCCCGTCGCGCATCGGTGGCGCATGGACGGGGACGCGCACGAGCTGGCGGTGGTGTTCGAGCTCCACGTCACGCCCGCCGAGGCAGCGTCGACCGCGGGGGAAGCGCCGGTGCCCGAGGCCGGTCCCGACGTGACCGCGTTCGAGGAGCAGGCGGCGCATCTCGCGGATGAGCCCGACGATGGTGTGACCGAGGCAGCCAACCTGCCCGAGCCAGCCAGCCTGCCCGAGGCGGCCCTGCCGGCCGATGTTCCTACGCTTGGGACCAGGCATTCTGTCGCCGCGGCGGTGGCTTCCGTCAGCGTCGCCAGGGCACGCGCACGCGCGACCATCGAGACCATCGACCTGCACGCGGGCGGCGAGCCCATCCGGCTGGTCCGGTCCGGGTATCCCAAGGTCCCCCTGGCGCCCATCCTCGAGCGGCGCCGCTGGGTGCGCGAGCACGCGGACAGCGCACGGCGCGCGCTGATGTACGAGCCGCGCGGGCATCGCGACATGTACGGCGCGGTGCTCCTGCCGCCTCACCGGGAGGACGCCGACATCGCGGTGCTGTTCATGCACAACGAGGGCTACAGCACGATGTGCGGGCACGGCATCATCGCCCTCACGACGGGCCTCATCGAGGAGGGCCTCTATCCCGCGAGCGTGCCCCGGACGACGATCCGGTGGGAGACCCCGGCGGGCGTGGTGACCGCGACCGCGTCCACCGAGACCGCCGAGGACGGGCACGTCGAGGTGAGCGGGGTGAGCTTCGTCAACGTCCCCGCGTACCTGCACGCGCGCGACCTCGTGGTCCGCCCGTCCGGTGTCGGCCTTGCCGGCCCGGTGGGCGTGCAGCTCGCCTTCGGGGGCGCCTACTACGGCATCGTGGATGCCGCGGAGATCGGGTTGCGGGTGGTGCCGGAGTCCATCGGTGAGCTCACGCGCATGGGAGCCGCCATCACCGAGGTGCTGCGCGCGGACCATTTACCCGTCCACCCGGTCGAGCCCGAGCTGGGCTTCGTGTACGGGACCATCATCGTGGACATGGACCCCGCCACCTCCCCCGACGGCCGTGCCACGGATGCCACCATGCGCAACGTGACCGTGTTCGCGGATGCGGAGGTGGATCGCTCGCCCTGCGGCTCCGGGACGAGCGCCCTGCTCGCGTGGCTCCACGGTGCCGGCCGGATCGCCATCGGCGACGGCATCGCGAACGCGAGCATCACCGGCGCCGTGTTCCAGGGGCGCATCGAAGGAGCCACCCGGCTGGGCGATCGCTTCGCGGTGAGCACGAGCGTGGCCGGCACGGGATACGTGACCGGGTACCACACGTTCGTGGTGGACGAGCGCGACCCGCTGGGGGATGGCTTCCTGCTCCACTGAGACGATGGCCACTGCAACCATCCCGGTCGATCGCGGGTTCCCGTGTCGTGTGCGCTGACTGTCCCACCCGGCTCGCGGCGGATCCCCGAGGCGCGTTCCCGGTGTTCGTGATGCACCACGAGGACCTGGTCTATGGCATGGCGCGCCGCTGGACCACGAGCGCCGATGACGCTCGTGACGTGGCGCAGGACGCGCTCATCCGGGCATGGCGCGCCATCGAGCGCTACGACCGCGAACGACTCCGGTCGCTCCAGCCACGCGGCTGGCTCGCCACGATCGTGCGCAATGTCGCTCGCAACCGGGCGCGGGACGTGGGGCCGGCACACGAGCCCATCGAGGCGGCGGGCGATGCCGCGGACCCCGGAGCGCGGCCCGAGCAGGCGGCGCTCACCCGGGAGGCGGCCCGCGAGTGGGCCGGGCGGCTGGCCCGGCTGCCCGAGCGACAGCGGGTCGCGGTCGAGCTGCGACACGTGCACGGGCTGTCCTATCCCGAGGTGGCGGAGGCGCTGGGCCGCCCGCTCAACACGGTCAAGTCGGATGTCCACAGGGGCGTCCTCGCGCTGCGCGGGACGCTCGGTGAGCTGGAGGTGGCACGGTGAGCGGGCCACGCACGTTGCAGGAGGCACGCGAGATGGTCATGGCGATGCGAGAGCTGCAGGAGACGGCCCCGGAGGGTCTTGGCGCGGGTGTGCTCGCCCAGCTGGGCATGGCCGATGGCTACGCCGAGGTCGAGGGGCCCATCGACCGGCTGTACGTGGCGTGGGGTCCCGACGGGGTCATCGCGGTCGAGCGGGTCGGCGATCCGATGGGCTTCGAGACCGAGGTCCAGCTGCGCACCGGCCGGCCCATCGTGCGCATGGATCGGCTGCCCGCGGACCTCGAGCGCAAGGTGCAGCGACAGCTCGCGGGTGAGCGTCAGAAGGACCTGCCCGTGGACCTTGGGCGCCTCACGAGCTTCGAGCGGAGCGTGCTGGTCAAGACCATGGAGATCCCCTTCGGCGAGGTCCGGCCCTATGCCTGGGTGGCGCGCGAGATCGGGCGGCCCCGGGCGGTGCGAGCCGTTGGCTCGGCACTCGCCGAGAACCCCATCCCGTTCGTCATCCCCTGCCACCGGGTGGTTCGCACCGACGGCCACATCGGCGAGTACGGAGCCGGCGGTCCCGAGGCGAAGCGGGCGGTGCTCACCACCGAGGGGGTCGATCCCGATGAGCTCGAGCGGCTCGCCAGCCGGGGCATCCGGTACTTCGGGTCGGATACGACGGGTGTCTTCTGCTATCCGTCGTGCCGGCATGCCCGGCGGGTGACGGAGCGACACCGGGTCACGTTCCGCTCCGGCGATGACGCCCGGGCGGCCGGGTTCCGCGCCTGCAAGGTGTGCCGGCCGCTCGAGGGCGCGGTGTTCGCTGCCTGAGTGCGGCGGTGGCTACGCGGGCCGCTCCGCGACCACCGACACGATGGGCGTCCGCCAGCGGAACGCGTCGGCGGACAACGCGGCGAGGCGTCGATGGGCGATGTCCACCAGCCGGTGGGCATCCTCGTCGGGCAGCCACTGGAAGAGCGCGACCTCGTCGTAGCGGATCTTGAACTCGAGGTAGCTCGCGAGGTCCCAGTCGAAGGCCAGCGTGACCTCCCGCGCGGCCACCCGGCGGAACCCCGCCCGGCGGGTCTCATCGGCGGCGGCACGGACGCTCCCGAAATCGCCCGACCGCACCTCCTCGTCGGGCCAGTCGGGCTCCTCGACACCCAGGTCGAGCACCGACTCGTCGAACTCGACCGAGGGCGCGAACGCCTCGCCCCGGTCGAGCCAGGTCACGAATGCCAGCCGGCCCCCGGGTCGCAGCACCCGGTAGGCCTCGCGAAGGGCTGCCGCCCGGTCGGGCACGAGCTGCAGCGCGAAGGAGCTGACCACCAGGTCCACGGCGCCATCGGGGAGTGGCAGCACGTCCGCGGGCGCCTCGAGCCATGCCGCGCGGCCATCGTCCGCGCCCAGCCGCGTGACGCGCTGGCGCGCCATGCCGAGCATCCCCGTCGATGGGTCGGTGCCGATGACCCGCGCCCCCGGCCAGCGGTCCAGGGCCTCGATGGCGAGGACCCCGGAGCCCGTGCCCACGTCGAGGACCGCGGGCGCATCGCCGATGCCCGCCACGAAGGCCTCGACCCGGTCGAGGAGGTCACGCGCCGCGCGGTCGAGGACGGGCGCCCAGTAGCGCTCGTAGTCCTCGGCGTCGCGGTCATATCGCTCGACGATGCTCGTCACGCGTGCCCGTGCTCCCCTACCCCGCGACCGACGGGTGCTATCGCCGCTCCCGGGCCACGAGCTTGTAGACGCCGCCTCCGATGGAGACCACGTACAGCTCCCCGTCGTCGTCCTGCCCGAAGGACACGAAGGAGGACCCCGACCGTCGCAGCAGCCGCCTCGGCTTGAGCTCCGCACCGGCCTTCGCCTTGCTCGCGTCGATGGCCCAGATGGTGCTGGAGCAGTAGTCGCTGAACAGGTACGCCCCGTACAGCACCGGCGACTCGGTCCCGCGATAGACATAGCCACCCGTGACCGAGCAGCCGCGGGCACCGTGGGTGTACTCCGTCACGGGCATCGTGAGGCCCTTCTTGGAGCAGGTGGACCGCTGATGGCAGCGCGACCCCTCCATGACCGACCAGCCGAAGTTGAGGCCACCCCTGCCCTCGCGCTGGATGTCGATCTCCTCCACGCGGTCCTGGCCGACGTCGCCGATCCAGAGGTCACCCGTCTCGCGGTCGAAGCTCGCCCGCCACGGGTTGCGCAGCCCGTAGTTCCAGAGCTCGTCACGGCCCGCCTTGCCCCGGAACGGGTTGTCGCGCGGGATGGCGTACGGGTTCCCCTCGTCCACGTCGATGCGCAGGATGCTCCCGAACAGGTCGTCCTTGTCCTGGCCGTTGCCGAACGGGTCGCCCGGCGAGTTGCCGCCGCCGTCCCCCGACGCGATGTACAGGTACCCGTCGGGCCCGAAGCCCAGCCAGCCGCCGTTGTGGTTCCACTCCGGCCGCCCGAAGTCGAAGATCACCTGGCCGGATCCCGCGTTCACCTCCTGGCCGGGACGTCGCTGGCGGTACTCCACCACCCGCGTGTCCCCGGACGGGGTGTTGTAGTGGACGTAGAACCTGCCGTTCCTCGCGAACCTGGGGTGGAACGCGACCGCGTGGAGCCCGCGCTCCCCATCGGTGCCCACGCGGCTGCGAAGGTCGATGAGGGTGCCGGTCACCTTGCCGTTCCTGTTGAGGATGCGGATGAGCCCACCGCGCAGGACCAGGTAGAGCCGTCCCTCACCCGTGCCGTCGCCCGTGAGGTACACCGGCTGCGCGTCCGAGCCCACGTCGATGAGCTGCTCGAGCCGCAGCCGGACCTTGCCCGGGCGGAAGGCGGCAGGCCGTGGCGAGGCGCTCCGCCGCGGGGTGGGTGCGGCCGTCCCCGGAGCCTCGGTGGGGACCTCCGTCGCCGGGACCTCGGTGGGCGTCGCGGTCGCCGGGACCTCGGTGGGCGCCTCGGTCGGTGCCTCGGTCGGCACGAGGGAGCCCTGTGCGTTGGTGTCGCCGCTTGCCGAGGGCACGGGGGATGCCTGACCCACGAACGTGCAGCCGCTCGCGACCAGCCCGGCGACGAACGCGATCGCCAGCAGCCTGGGCCAGCCGCGCGTGGTCGCCCCGGTCACCGCTCCACCGCGGTCAGGCGGTACACCCGGCCGCCATCCAGGTCCGTCGCGTACAGCTCGCCGGACTCGTCCTGCCCGAACGAGGACAGGGTCCCCTCGAAGGACCCCACCTCCTCGGCCGTCGCGGCGCCGGTCGCGACCGCATCCGCCGCCGAGAGTGCCCAGAGCTTGTCGGAGCACAGGTCGCCGAACAGGTACGCGCCCGTCAGGGCCGGGAAGGCCGCCCCGCGATAGACATAGCCGCCGATGATGGTGCAGCCATCGCCCTCGCTGTGGGAGTACGCGGCGACCGGCAGGGTGAGCCCCTCCTGGTCGCAGGTCTCGGCTCCGAAGCAGTCGGGCCCCTCCATCACCGACCAGCCGAAGTCCCAGCCGCCCTGACCGGCGGGCAGGACATCGACCTCCTCCCATTCGCCCTGGCCGACGTCGCCGATGAACAGGTCCCCGGTCGCGCTGTCCACGCTGAAGCGCCAGGGGTTGCGCAGCCCGGTGGCGCGGATCTCGGGGAGCGCGTCGGGACCGAGGCGCCCCTCGGGGTCGTTGACGGGTGCACCGTAGGGATCGCCGCCGTCCACGTCGATGCGCAGCAGCTTGCCCAGGGGTTGCGTGTCGTCCTGGCCGTTCCCCTCCGGGTCGCCGCCACCGCCGCCATCGCCGGTGCCGATGAGCAGCATCCCTTCCTGGTCGAACGCGAGCATGCCCCCGTTGTGGTTGCCCGCGAAGTCAGCCATGCGCAACACGAGCCGCTCGGACGCGGGGTCCACGACGCCATCGACCGCGCGGAGCTCGGTGACGAGCTGGGCGCCGCCACCCTGGGCGCTGTAGTACACGTACAGCCGACCGTTCGCCGCGTAGTCGGGATGGAACGCGAGCCCGAGGAGGCCCTCCTCGCCGCCCGCGCTGATGCGGCCCCGGAGGTCGAGGAACGGCTCGGGGGCGACGGTCCCGTCGGGCGACACGACGCGCACGGCGCCCCCCTGCTCGACCACGTACAGCCGCCCGTCGCCGGTCCCATCCGGGGTCAGGAACAGCGGCGACTCGAGCCCCTCGGCGAACGGCTCGAGCTCGATGCCGAGCATGCCGGGCTGATAGCCCGCGGGCGGATCCGATGGCGCCACGGCAAGCGTCGCCCCCGGCAGCAGGAGCGAGACCGCGACCGCCGCGACGAGCGCTGGTCGGGCAGGCATGCGCAGGAGGATACCCCGAGACGCGTCCCGGGCCCGTTCGCGGGCCCGGGGTCGTACCGTCAGTGACGCAGCGCGAACGGCGCCTCGGTGTCGATGCCCAGCGCGGTGATGCCGGCGGCGGCGGTGTCGGCGGGGACCTGGCCGCAGCGCGCGAGCCCTGACAGGACCGCGGCCGCGATGTGCTGCGCGTCGATGGCGAAGAACCGCCGGAGCACCTCGCGGGTGTCGCTGCGCCCGAAGCCGTCGGTGCCCAGGCTGACCCAGGCGCTCTGGGGCACCCACCGGCTGATCATGTCGGGCCACGCCCTGATCCAGTCGCTCACGGCCACGATGGGGCCGTGGCTCGCGGGCTCGGCGAGGAGGGCCTGGACGACGGGCGCCCGGGGTGCCTCCGTGGGATGGAGCAGGTTCCAGTGCTCCGCCTCGAGCGCCTCGTTGCGCAGCACCTGGTAGCTGGTGGCGCTCCACACCTCGGTCGCGATGCCCTGCTCCTTGAGCAGCTCGTGCGCCCGCAGCGCCTGCTGCATGATCGGCCCGCCAGCCAGGATGGTGGCACGGGGCGCGCCCTTGGGCAGATCCGGGGCGGGGCG
>JBEVIK010000215.1:0-7592 GCA_040510715.1 Candidatus Limnocylindrales bacterium | reverse complement strand
ACACGTTGCGCCATAGTTTCGCGACGCACCTCCTCGAGGGCGGCGCCGACCTGCGGGTGGTGCAGGAGCTGCTGGGTCATGCCAGCATCACCACGACACAGCTGTATACCCACCTGACGGGCGTGCGGATCCGCCAGGTCTACGAGCGGGCACATCCGCGCGCCTGAGCCAGCACGGAGGCTGACGGCATACATGGGCAGTTACGCGGATTCGCTCCTGACCGATGGGGAGACGGTGCTCCGGCGAGAGCGGCAGCACTGGCTCTCGCTGTTCCTCGAGTCCCGCATGTCCATCCTGCTGTGGGGCCTGGGCATCCTCGCCCTGGTGTTCGTGGGGTGGCGCAACGTCGGCGATGGAGTGGACAACACCATCAGCCTCGCCGCGCTGGTGGTCATCCTGCTCGGGGTCGCCTTCTTCATCTTCCGCTGGTGGAACTGGCAGACCGAGGAGTACGTGATCACCAATCGCCGCCTGCTCAAGGTGTCGGGGATCGTGAACAAGCGCTCCGCCGATTCCAACCTCGAGAAGATCAACGACGCGGTGCTCGAGGTGAACCTCGTGGGTCGGCTCCTGGACTACGGCGACCTCGACATCCTGACCGCCGCCGACGTGTCCGTGGACCGCTACCGGATGCTCAACCACGCCAAGACGTTCAAGAAGGAGATGATGAGCGCGAAGCACGCGCTGGAGTACGGGCTCGACGTCCGTCCCACGCCACCGCTGCGCGCCCAGCCGTCCGCTGCCACGTTCGCACCGCCGCCGCCACCACCGGTCGTGGCCCCACCGCCGGACGCGCGCGCGACCGAGCGGGCGGACAGCGCGGACGAGGTCGCCCGGTCGCTCGCCCGTCTCGCGGCGCTGCGCGACTCGGGTGCCATCACCGCCGAGGACTACGACGCCAAGAAGCAGGAGCTGTTGAGCCGCCTGTAGGCTCGATCCCACGATGCAGATCTCGGACCAGCTCGTCTATGCCCTGATCGCGGCGGGCATCATGCTGCTCGTGGGCTTCCCGGTCCACGAGTTCTGCCACGCATGGGCGGCGTTCAAGCTGGGTGACTCGACCGCGCGCTGGCAGGGTCGCCTGACCCTGAACCCACGCGTCCACTTCGACCCGGTCGGCGGCCTCATGCTGCTGGCTACGGCGCTGCTCACCTCGGGCACATGGTTCTTCGGTTACGCCAAGCCCACGCCGGTCAACCCCATGAACCTCGCAGGCGGGCGGCGTGGTGAGGCCTGGGTGGCGGCCGCCGGCCCGCTCTCCAACCTCGCGATGGCGGCCATCGTGTCCATCCCGCTCCGCCTGAGCGGCTGGATCGTCGAGCAGAGCGGCTTCCTGTTCCTGAACCCACCCGACTTCGCCGCAGGGCTGCCGGATCGCGCCCAGGAGATGATCATCCTGGTGCCCTACTACTTCGTGATGATCAACATCTTCCTGTTCATCTTCAACCTGCTGCCGGTGCCGCCGCTCGACGGCTGGAAGGTGCTGGGTGGCCTCGTGCCCTCGAACGTCGCGTGGCAGCTGCGCGAGTTCGAGCAGCGCTACAGGATGTACATCCCGATCGTGTTCCTGGTGCTCATCCTGTTCGCGGGCAGTCGGATCATCGGGCCCATCGCCGATGTGATCCGGAACCTGCTGCTCGGCTTCTAGCGTGGCGTCGTGGTGGGGCGGCAAGGTCCGCCAGACGCTCCGTCACGTCACGGGTCGCGTCGCACCTGCGGAGCGGACATCGCTGGAGGCATGGCTGACCCCCGCGCAGATGGCCCTGTTCGACCGGATGCACGCGGCCGACCGGCGGCACGGTCTCGATGTCGTCGCCGCCCTCCGAGCGGACGGGCACACGGAGCCCGAGCTGCTGCTCGCGGGATTGTTCCACGACGCATCGAAGGGACCCCACACCCGCCTCGTGCATCGCGTGACCTGGTCGCTCGGCGAGCGATACGGCGCGTGGGTATGGCGGGTCGCGCGCCCGCTGCCCACGTTCGGCACGGCGCTCGACCGGATGGCCAGCCACGCGGTCGATTCGGCGCTCCTGGTCCAGGCGGCGGGCTGCCCGGACGCGACCGCGGACCTCATCCGCCACCAGGCCCGACCGCGCGACCCGGTCCTGGGGGAGGCGCTGCGGGTCGCCGACGAGGCATCGTGAGGGGATGACGGCCATCACGCCACGGTCCGACGACCGCTCGGCGCTGGTCGCGCCGGTCCTGCCGCGGCTCGACCCGGGCCGCCTCGAGGTGTCCTTCGCTGCCGGCGCCCACCCGGAGCAGGCGGCGCACATCCGGACCGAGGGGTTCGAGGGCCCGCTGGGGCTGCTGCTGTCGCTCATCGATGACCGCCGGCTGGACATCCTGACCGTGCCCCTGGGCGAGCTCGCGGGCTCCTACCTCGACGCCATCGCGACCATGGACGAGGACCAGCTGCCGCATATCAGCGCGTTCGTGACCATCGCCTCCCAGCTCATCCTCATCAAGAGCCGGGCGCTCCTGCCCCGCGAGCCCCAGCCGGTCCCATCCGGCGACGACGGCGTCGATCCCGAGGAGGCGCTCCGTGCGCGGCTCGTGGAGTACAAGCGCTACCGCGATGCCGCCGGTCTCCTGGTGGCCCTCGTGGCATCGGGGCGCGCGGCCTTCCACCGGGAGGCCGCCATCGCGCTCGCGGCCGCGAGCGCCGGCGCCGTGGCACCGCCCCCGCCGGGCATGGACCCCCGGGCGCTGGTCGCGGCGCTCGGGCGCTGGGTCCAGCTGGCGCTGCCGCTCGAGGTGCCCCCGACCGTCGTGCCGCGCATGGTGTCGCTCGCGGAGCGGGCACGGGTCATCCGCGATGCGCTGCGAGCCGCGCCGGCGGTGGTGCTGCAGGACCTGCTCGCGGGTGTCCGGGACCGGGTCGTCGTCGCGGTCACGTTCCTGGCCATGCTGGAGCTGGTCAAGGGCCGGGAGCTGGTGGTGGAGCAGTCGGAGCCCTGGGGGCCCATCTCCGTGCGACGGGCCGATCCGTCCTCGGTGCGCCGATCGCCCGACCCGGCCCCAGATACCGGCGAGGAGGACGCGTGAGCGACCCGATCGCAGCCGCGCTGGAGGTGACCGTCCGGGACGTCGAGGCGCTCCTGTTCGTGGCGGAGCGACCGTTGTCCCGTCGTGAGATCGGCACGCTGTGCGGCATCGACGGGGACCGCGTGGACGCGCTCCTGGGGGACCTCGAGGTCGCGCTGCGTGACCGGGGTGTCCGGGTCGCCCTCCTGGGCGACGAGGTCCGCCTCGTGACGGCACCCGAGAGTGGCCTGCTCATCGGCCGGTACACAGGAGCGGGCGAGACGCGCGTCTCCCCGGCGGCCATGGAGGCGCTCGCCATCGTGGCCTACCGGCAGCCGGTGACGCGCGGGGTCATCGAGCGCATCCGGGGCGTGGACTCGGACTACGTCATCCGGTCGCTCATCGCGCGCCGGCTCATCGTGGAGCAGGGGAGGGCCGACACACCGGGCCGCCCCATCCTCTACGCGACCGGCTTCGAGTTCCTCGAGCGCTTCGGCCTGGCGTCGCTCGACGAGCTGCCGCCGCTGGACGCCGAGGTCGCCGCCCGCCTGGTCGTGCCCGAGGCCGAGGTCGAGGGGACGGACGCGCCGGACCAGGATGCCCTGGGCCTCGATGCGGCCGACCCCGACGACTCGCCATGACCGGCGAGCCCGTGCGCATCCAGAAGGCGCTCGCCGACGCGGCGGTGTCATCCCGACGCGCGGCGGAGGTGCTGGTGGAAGCCGGGCGGGTCACCGTCAATGGCGAGCGCGCGACACTAGGCCAGCGAGTGCGCGTGGGTATCGATGTCATCGCGGTGGATGGGCGGACCATCGGCGAACGACCGCGCGCCGTCCACCTCGCGCTCCACAAGCCGGCGGGTGTCACGTCCACCGTGGCCGACCGGCACGCCGAGCGGACCGTCATGGACCTCGTGCCTGCGGCGACCACACGGCGCGCGGGTCGGCTGTACCCCGTCGGCCGGCTCGACCGCGACTCCGAGGGCCTCATCCTGCTGACCAACGACGGCGAGTGGGCACAGCGGGTGTCGCACCCCAGCCACGGCATCGAGCGGGAGTACGCCCTGGGTGTGGCCACCGCGCTCGATGCAGAGCAGGCGCGCCTCCTGACGTCGGGGGTAGCGCTCGAGGAGGGTCCGGCCCGGGTCCGCTCGATGCGGCTCCAGACCGACACCGAGACGCGGCGATTGCTGGCACTGGTGGGGACGCCCCACCGCTCGCCGCGGCTTCATTGGTATCGAGTGGTGCTGACACAGGGCTGGAAGCGCCAGGTACGGCGCATGCTGGCGACCGTCGGCGCGCCCGTAGTGCGGCTCGTGCGGGTGCGCATCGGCCCGGTACGGCTGGTCGATCTCGCACCCGGCGAGGTCCGGGAGCTGAGCGCGGCCGAGCGCGACGGGCTCGCTCCGCGCCAGGGGCGGTCCCGGGCGGATGATGCAGTGATGGAGGACCGAGCCCGGCCACTCCAGGTGGCCATCGACGGACCAGGATCCAGCGGCAAGTCGAGCATCGGCGCGGGTGCTGCGCGGGAGCTGGGCTATCGCTTCTTCGACACGGGGATCCTGTACCGGGGCCTCGCGTGGATCGCCGCCGATCGCGACGTCCCCGCCTCCGACCCGGCTGCGCTCGTCGAGCTGATCCCACGCCTGGAGATCGCGGACGATGGGAAGGGACTGCTGTCGCGGGTCGTGGTCGATGGGCAGGACGTCACCGAGCGCCTGCACGACGCCGCCGTGGACCAGATCGTGAGCGCCGTGGCGCGGGTCCCGGAGGTCCGCGAGGCGCTCCTGCCCGTGCAGCGGGAGATCGCCGACGAGGCCCCCGCGGGCGTCATCCTGGCGGGCCGGGACATCGGCACGGTCGTCCTCCCGGACGCGGACCTCAAACTGTGGCTGGAGGTGTCGCTCGAGGAGCGCGCCCGTCGGCGGTCGAAGCAGCGTGGTCACCCAGCGGGGAGCGCGGACGAGCGGCGCGTCCTCGATGAGCTGCGGCGGCGCGACGGCATCGACAGCAGCCGGGAGGCGGCACCACTCGTCATGCCCGATGGCGCGGTGCGGATCCGCACGGACGGCATGGCGCTGCCCGAAGCCATCGAGCGGGTGGTGCATCACATCCGGCTCGCCGAGCGCGCCCGATGACCCCCACCCGTCCGCGCGCCGACCCGTCCCCGCTCCGCGGCTGGGATGTCAGCGCCCGGCTGTTCGCCTTCGGTGCCCGGCTGCTGGTGCGCGCCCTGACCCTCGGACGGGTCCGGGTCGAGGGCCTCGAGCTGCTGCGTGCGGACGCGCGGATGCGCGGGCCCGTGATCGTGGTCGCCAATCACGTCAGCAACGTGGACCCACCGCTGGTCGGTGGCTGGCTCGCGGCCGGCCTGGAGCGCCGGCTCGCGTTCCTCGCCAAGGAGCAGCTGTTCCAGGGCCGCATCGGCAGGTTCATGCGCAGCCAGGGGATGATCCCCGTGCGAGCCGGGCGGTCGGATGTGGATGCGCTGCGCCAGGCGCGCCGGGTGCTCGAGCTGGGCGGCATCATCGTGGTCTTCCCCGAGGGGACCCGCAGCCCGGACGGGGTGATCGGGGAGGCGTTCCCGGGTGCGGCGATGCTCGCCGGCTACCCCGACGCCTGGATCGTGCCCGTCGGGGTGATCGACACGGACCTGCTGATGCCACGCGGATCGCGGCTGCCGCGGTTCGGCACGCAGGTCACGCTGCGCGTCGGCGAGCCGTTCCAGCTCACGCTCGACGCGTCGCTCAAGCGCCGGGAGTCGCTGGCGGCCGGCAGCGAGGACCTGATGGCGCATGTCGCCGCGCTCCTGCCCGAACGCCAGCAGGGCCGCTTCCGTGGGCGACCTGTCGGAGGTTCGACCTGAGTCGTCCTGGTGGACTCGCGCTGGGGTAGGCCCGCTCGTGGTGAGCCCGGTCGAGTCATCGCGTCCAGTACCGACTCCGCCACCCCGGCCTGATGACCCGAACGGACTCGGTGACGGGACGCACGGGGCTACGCGAGTCACCACGGCGGACTCATCAGCGGCGGTCCGAGGGCGCCCGACCCTCGGGTGCGATACTGGACGCGACATGGGAACGGTCGAACAGGTCCGAATCGCCCGCCGCACCGGCTTCTGCTATGGGGTCCGGGAGGCGATCGACCATGCCCGGGTCTCCGCGATGGAGGGCCGCGACACCATCACGCTCGGCCAAACGGTCCACAACGAGGGCGTCATCGCCGACCTGCGCGCACGGGGCATCCGCACCGTGGACACCATCGATGCCATCGAGCCCGGGTCCTCGGTGGTCATCCGGGCGCACGGCGTGACCCCCGACATCCGTGAGCGCGCTGTCGCACGCGGCCTCGACGTCATCGACGGCACCTGCTCGTGGGTCGTGCAGGAGCACCGGGAGGTGGCCAAGCTCGTCGCCGAGGGCTACACCATCGTGCTGCTCGGCACGCCCAACCACCCCGAGGTCGTGGGCATCCTGGGCTATGCGCCGGACGCCATCGTGGTGGACGAGGAGGACGAGTGGGACGCCGTCCCGCGCACCAAGCGCATGGCCCTCGTGTCACAGAGCACCCAGCCCCCCTGGAAGTTCCAGAAGCTCGCGGCGTTCATGGTCAGCCGGGCGCATGAGCTGCGCATCGTCAACACCGTGTGCCCCGTCACCATCCGGCGCCAGGAGGACACCATCGCGCTCGCGCGCGAGGTGGACTTCATGGTCGTGGTCGGCGGCCGCAGCTCCGCCAACACCAAGGAGCTCACGCGCCTCGTGGACATCGAGGGCCGGCCCGTCACCCAGATCGAGCGTGCCTCGGACCTTACCGATGCCGGCGTGTTCGAGGGCTACCGAGTGGTGGGCATCACGGGCGGCACCTCCACGCCCATCGAGGACCTCGAGACGGTCGCGGCGCGAGTGCTCGAGCTCGCCGGCACGGACGATGCCCAGGCGCAGGCGCCGACGCTCGCAGCAGCGGCGATCTCGGAGGTCGCCGAGCCGGCATACCGCAGCACGTCCATCGGGCGCTCGGACCGAAGCCCCGTCCCCGCCTCGCGCCGCTCGCCGGTCGCCGCGGCGCACGCCTGAGTGGCCGCCCGCGGCCAGCGGCGCCCGACCAGGGTCGCCGACAGCCTGCCCCTGGACGGGCTGCCGCTCGTGGCCATCGTGGGGCGACCCAACGTGGGCAAGTCCACGCTGTTCAACCGCGTCGTCGGCCAGCGAGTGGCCATCGTCGAAGACCGCGCACGGACGACGCGTGACCGGCTGTATGCGCCCGCGGAGTGGAACGGTCGGCGCTTCGTGGTCATCGACACCGGCGGCCTCGAGGAGCGCCCGGGCGATCCCATCGAGGAGAAGGTCCAGGAGCAGGCCCGGCTCGCCATCGGCGAGTCCGATCTCATCCTGTTCGTGGTCGATGCCGCTTCCGGCCTGACGCCGTCGGACGCGGAGGCGGCGGCCGTCCTGCGGCGTGCCAAGGTGCCGGTGATCGTGGTCGCGAACAAGGCCGACAACGAGAAGCGAGAGCTCGAGGCCGCCGAGGCGTGGGGCATGGGCTGGGAGGAGACCTACGCCGTGAGCG
>JBEVIK010000214.1:0-5983 GCA_040510715.1 Candidatus Limnocylindrales bacterium | reverse complement strand
ATGGCAGGCGCTGCTGGCGAGGATCCGCGCGCTCTGAGCTCGCGCGGGCGACCTACGACCCGACCTTGCGCACCACGAGGAAATGGGACAGACCGAACGCCTGGAGCGGGGTCCGCTCGGCGGCGTACAGCGCGCGTCGGAGGAGCGGCCCGAGCGTCGCATGGCGCGAGGTCATGTTGTCGAAGCCCGGATAGATGACGCCGTGATGGACGATGCGCACCGGCTGCCCCGCGAACAGGGCCCGGATGCCGTGGCGGGTGTACGCCCGGACATGCGGCGCGAACCGGGCGCGCAAGGGATCGGGCAGCCAGCCGACGAGCGGTATGTTGCCGAAGACGTATCGGCCGCCCAGGTACGCCCCGTGGGTCTCGAACGGGTAGAGCCGGTTGGGGGCGAAGGTCACGATGTGCCCACCCACCTTCGTCACCCGCACGGCCTCGGCGATGGTCCGACGGTCGTCATCGACGTGCTCGATGACCTCGTTCGAGAACACCAGGTCGAAGTGGTCGTCGGGGAAGGGGAGCGCCTCGCCGTGCGCCACCTGGATGTTGGGCAGCTCGAGGCTCGCCTCGCGGACCCGCTCCTCCTCGACCTCGACCCCGTACACCTCGTCGCTGAAGGCCCGGAACCGCCGGACGTAGGTGCCGATCCCGCAGCCGATGTCGAGGATGCGTGCGTCATCGAGGTCCACCCACTCGGTCACCATCGTGAGCCGCCGGTCCTGGCCGTAGCGCCAGGAGTACGAGGGCCGCCCACGGCTGATGGAGGTCGAGCTGGTCTCGTCGGCGATCACGGCCCCGGAATGCGATGCCGGCTCAGGGATGCGAGGGGCCGACAGGTCGGCCTCGGGCGCTGCGGTCATGGCCGCCGATGGTAGCGCCAGCTGCGGTCGGCGCCTTGTCACGGCCCTGCAAGCGGTCGGGGCACACCTGCGATAGGTCCTCGTCGCGGGTGGGTGTACGGTCCATCGCGGGACGCCCCGCGGCGCGGGAACATCTGCGCTTGCCGCGGGCCCTGGAGCGGACCCGGCCGGCCCGGCGGGTCCCGAGGAGGTCCTGCGATGCGACGTCCCATCGTCGTGTGTACCACGCTGTCCCTGGCAGCCCTGACCCTGGCACCTGGTGCGGTGTCCAGCCAGTCGCCCGCGAGCGGCTGGGATCCATCGGCCATCACCGGCACGGTCACCCTGTCCGGCTGGGAGTCCTCGCAGGCGGAGGGCGAGGCCCTCCAGGCGACGCTCGACGGGTTCGCCGCCGCCTATCCGAACATCACGGTGGACTACCAGCCGATCCCCGGCAACTACGTCGAGGCGATGAGCGCGAACTTCGCGGCTCGCGACGTGCCGGACCTGTTCTACGTCAACGCGGACGTGGCACCGGAGTGGATCAAGGAGGGCTACCTGCTCCCGCTCGACGACCGAATCGCGGCCTCGGGCTTCGACACCAGCCACTTCTTCCCGGGCGCGGCCGACGTGTTCAAGGGGGAGGATGGCCAGACCTACGGGTTCCCCAAGGACTTCAACACCATCGGCATGGCCTACAACACCAGCCTCGTGCCCACGCCGCCGGCGACGCTCGAGGAGCTCGTCACGACCGCGGAGGGGCTCGTGGGAGCCGAAGGGGTCCAGGCCCCGCTGTGCCTGAACCCGGGGCTCGACCGGGGCCTCGCGTTCCTCTACGCGCAGGGTGGGTCGCTGCTGACCGAGGACGGAACGGCGTCCGCCATCGACACCGAGGCCTCGACGGCCGCGGTCCAGTGGTACCTCGACCTGTTCAAGAACGGCCTGGGCAAGACGGCCGCCGAGATGGGTGCCGGGTGGTGCGGTGACGCGCTCGGCCAGGGTCTCTCGGCCATGACCTTCGAGGGTGGCTGGCTCGACCCGGCGATGACCAGCACGTACCCCGACATCGCCTATGCATGGGCGCCCGTGCCGACCGGCTCGTCCGGCAGCCCGGAGACCATCTCGTTCACCGCCAGCTATTCCATCGGCGCGGACGCGGCCAACCCCGATCCCGCCTTCGTGCTGCTGACCTACCTCACGGGTGTGGACGGCATGACGAGCTGGACCGAGGGTGGCGTGGCGCTCCCGTCCCGGGATGACGTGCCCCAGCCGGCCGGCAAGGAGGTCCTCGCAGGCCTGAGCTCGGTCGCACGTCCGGGGGCCGGCTTCATGCCCGGGTACGCCACCGTCCAGAAGGCGTTCGGGGATGAGTTCATCAACCAGATCCAGTCGGGGACCTACGATGCCGCGCCCGTGGTCGCAGCCACCAAGGCGGCCATCGACAGCGCCCTCGCTCCAGCGTGACCTCGACCTGACCAGGACCCGGACGTGAGCGTCCGTTGACCATCGGGGGACGCAGCCTCCGTCCCGACCGCCGCCCCGGCTCGAATGCCCGGTCCTCCGGGCCGCCGGGGCGGCGGTCGGAGGCCGTCGCCGGCTACCTGTTCATCGCCGTGCCGATGGCCCTCTTCCTGGTGCTCTTCATCGGGTCCATCGGGTACGCGGGCTGGATCAGTCTCTGGGACTGGAACCTGCGGCTGGGACCCGAGGAGTTCCGGGGTCTCGACCACTACACGCGCGCCCTGCGCGACCCCACGTTCCAGCGTGCCCTCAGCAACGCCCTGTGGTACGCGCTGCTGTGGATCCCGCTCACGATGGCGCTGGGCCTGTCGCTGGCGGTCATCGTCAACCAGCCGCTGCGTGGGCGGACGTTCTTCCGCGCCACGTTCTACTTCCCGGCCATCGCGAGCTCCGCGGCCATCACCCTGCTGTGGATCCTGCTGGTCGCCCCGGACGGGCTGTTCAACCAGGCCCGGGAGGCGATGGGGCTCAACCCGCTGTTCGAGCTCTTCGGATGGGGCCCCAAGCAGAACTGGATGGGCGACCAGCGGACGGCGCTGCTGTCGGTCGTCGTGCTCAACGCGTGGACGACCTCGGGCACCTTCATGCTGTTCTACCTCGCCTCGCTCCAGGGCATCCCCAACGACGTCTACGAGGCGGCGGCCATCGACGGCGCGGGCCCGTGGCAGTCGTTCTGGCGCATCACCTTCCCGCTGCTGCGTCCGGGGCACTACTTCGTGGCCACCGTGGCGCTCATCGGCGCGCTGCAGCTGTTCGACCAGGCGTACATCGGCGGCGGCGTCAATGGGGACCCCAACAACAGCCTGATGTCCCCGGTGCTGTATCTCTACAACTCGGCGTTCCAGCAGTCCGACTTCAGCAAGGCCGCCGCCGTGGGCGTGATCCTGTTCGTCATCATCCTGAGCGCGACCCTGGTCCAACGCCACTTCCTCGGCAGGACACCCGCGTCATGACCCCGGGAGCGTCCTGGTGACCGCACCTGCCGCGCCGGTCGCGCGTGAGCGGAGCGCGCCCGTCGCCGGCGCCGGCCCGGGCAGGCGCACCCGTCGGGTCATCGTGTATGCGTTGCTCATCGGCTATGGCCTGCTGATGCTGGTGCCGTTCGCGTGGTCCGTGAGCACCTCCTTCAAGACGCTCCCCGACGTCAACGACGTCAGCTTCATCCCCGACCCCGTCACGCTCGACGCGTGGCGGTATGCCTGGGAGACCCTCGACCCGCCCATCCCGAGGCTGTTCCTCAACAGCATCATCCTGTCGGTCGCCGTGATGGTCACCAACCTGATCCTCGCGAGCATCGCAGGCTACGCCTTCGCGCGGCTCCGCTTCCCGGGGCGCGAGGCGCTGTTCATCGTGGTCCTCGCGACGCTCATGATCCCCGACCAGCTGCGGCTGGTGCCCATCTATGTCCTGTTCAACGGCCTCGGGCTCACCCGGGGCGACCTGCAGTACGTCGCCGTGGTGCTCGTGCTGGCCGTCTCCGCGACGAGCGTGTTCCTGATGCGCCAGGCCTTCCTGTCCATGCCCGTCGAGCTCGAGGAAGCCGCCCGCATCGATGGCGCCGGCTTCTTCACGACCTTCCGTAAGGTCATGCTGCCCCTCGCCGGGCCGGCCCTTGCCGCCGTCGCCATCCTCCAGTTCCAGGGCACCTGGAACAGCTTCTTCTGGCCGCTCATCCTGATGCGCGACCGGGAGAACTGGCCGCTGCCGCTGGGTCTCGTCCAGTTCCGGCTGGCCGGTGGCTTCGCCACGAACTGGCCGCCCCTGATGGCCGCGGTCGTCATGGCCACCATCCCCATCGTCGTGCTGTACCTCTTCTTCCAGCGCTACTTCGTCCAGGGGGTCGCCGCGAGCGGCGTCAAGGGATGACCGGCGTGGCCGATGCCCTCCCCGCGACCACCATCCGGGCCGCGGTCGCCGGCGCGATCCAGGCCCTCCTCGAGCATCCCGTGCCGCTCATCGCCGCGAACATCGCCTGGGGTGCCATCGCGCTCACGGCCTGGCTGGCGTCGTTCGTCGCGGCACCCGTGGCCATCGTGCTCGCGGTCCTGCTCGCGTGGCCGGCGGCGGCGCTCGCAGGCGTCGCCGGGCGCGTCCTCCGGGATGTCGATGTGTCGCTGCGGGACGCGTTGCGATGGCCGGTCCGGCGGCCCGCGGTCGCCGTGCTGGCCGTGCTCGCGGTGCTATGTGCCGTGGTCGGGGTCGTGAACATCCAGGCAGCCCTCGCCCGCGCCGACCTCCTCGGGGTCGCGTTCGCCACGGTCGCCGCCTGGGGGCTGGTCGCCCTGGGTGTCGTGGCGTCGGTCGCGTGGCCCCTCGTGGGGGACCCCCGACGGGATGGCCTGGGCGTCACGGGCATCCTCCGGCTGGCCGTGATGGTGGTCCTGCTCCGGACGCCGCGGATCGCTGCCACGTGCCTCGTCGTGTGGTGCTTCCTCCTCGTGAGCACGGTGCTCGCGGCAGCGCTCCTCACGGTATCCGTGGCCATCGCCGCGCTGGTGCTCTCGCGCGTGGTGCTGCCCATCGCGGACGCGCTCGACACGGGCCTCGTATGACAGCCGGCGGCGCGCATGAGAGACTGCGCGGCGCGCCCGGTCTCATGCCTGTCTCGACCTGCGCGTGTTCCCAGTACACAAGGAGGCAACGTGGAGGACCCGACGCCCGGGGACGCTCCGGGCACGGACCCGACACCCGCCGAAGCCACCAGCGCCGGCGATCCCACCCCCGCTGAGGCGACCACCGCCGGCGATCCGACCATCCGCTGCGACCAGTGCGGTGAGACCGTCCCCGCCCTGGCCTACTGCGTGCGCTGTGGTGACCCCCTCGGTCCGGAACAGCGCAGGGGTCGGGAGGGCCGTGTCCGCGACACCTACGCGGCCGTACCCGGAGAGCGAGCCAACGCCCTGCACCTCGTCTCGACGCTCTACCCGTCGCTGCCACGCGAGGAGATCCGGACGTTCCAGATGGCGCTCATCGGCGGCACCATCCTGGTGGCGCTGCTGGGCATCCTGGGCCTCTTCCCGGTGGCCATCGCGGCCGCCGCGGTGCTGGTGCCGCTCATCACGATCATCTACCTGTACGACGTGGACGTGTACGAGAACGAGCCCATCCGGGTGATCGCGCTCACGTTCGTGTGGGGGGCCGTGACGGGTGCCCTGTTCGCGTTCGCGGTCGCCAGACTGTTCCCGCTGACCGCCGCGGACATCGTGGGCGGCTCCGTCGTCACGGGCGGGGGCGGCACCCCGTTCCCGTGGGTGCGCGGCGTGGTCGGACCCATCATCGCGGTGCTCCTGATGATCGCCGGACCCGCGGTCCTGTTGCCCTACAAGCGATTCAACGACGTGCTGGACGGCGCCACCTTCGGCGTCGCGTCGGGTGTCGCGTTCATCGGCGCCCAGACGCTCGTCACCTCGGTCAACCTCTTCGCGAGCGGCCTCCAGCCCGTCGGCGAGGTGGTCCCCTGGGTGGTCCGCCTGCTCGTCCTCGGTGTCGGCGTGCCGGTCATCGCCGCGGGTGCCATCGGTGGCCTGGCGGGTGCCCTTTGGCTGCGCTACCGGGCGCCCGTCAAGGACCACGGTCGCCTCGGGCCCGTCGGCCAACCCGTCGTCGCGTTCGTCATCGCTG
>JBEVIK010000213.1:0-4472 GCA_040510715.1 Candidatus Limnocylindrales bacterium | reverse complement strand
GCGACTACGACGAAGCACGCATGGTGTGGAACGCGATGCACCACGCCCGACCGGCGATCATCGTCCAGGTGGCCTCCGCGAGCGATGTCGCGCGTGCGCTCCGCTATGCCACCGCCAACGGACTGCCCGTGGCGGTCCGCGGCGGCGGCCACAGCGTCGCCGGCAACGGCACGGTCGAGGCGGGAATGGTCATCGACCTCGGCGCCCGGATGCGCAGCGTCACCGTGGACCCCGCCACACGGATCGTGACGGTGGAGGGCGGCGTGACGCTCGGCGAGATGGACGCCGCGGCCCAGGCCCACGGGCTCGCGGTGCCCACGGGCGTGATCTCGATGACCGGTGTGGCAGGCCTCACCCTGGGCGGCGGTGTGGGCTGGCTGACGCGTGCCCACGGCCTGGCCGCGGACAACCTGCTGGCCGCGGAGGTCGTGCTCGCGGACGGCAGCGTGGTGCGTGCGGCGCCTGACGCCGATGCGGCACTCCTCGAAGGGCTGCGTGGCGGTGGCGGGAACTTCGGGGTCGTGACGCGACTCGACCTCCAGGCCTATCCGCTCGGACCGGACGTGCTCGCGGGCGGGTTCATCTGGCACCAGCCGCGCTGGGCCGAGGCGCTCCGTGCGTTCGCGGCGTGGACCCCCACCCTCCCCGACGCGATGACCTCCATCGTGACCTTCATCACGCTGCCCGCTGCCTGGGAGGTCAGCGACGACCCCGTGATGCTCACGGGCTTCGTGTGGGCCGACGAGGATCGCGAAGCGGGCATGGCGCACATCGAGGCGCTCCGAGCCCTCGCGACCCCCGACATCGAGGCGATGGACGCCACGACCTGGGTCGCATGGCAGTCATCGGTGGATGAGATGTTCGCCGGGCACCCCCGCGCGTACTGGAAGAACATCGCGCTCGCGAACCTCGACGACGCGACGGTCGATGCGATCGTGGAGCAGGCAGCCCGGCTGCCGGCTGCCGGGAGCGGCCTCGACATCCACCACATGGGCGGTGCCATGACGCGCGTGCCCCCCGGTGGCTCGATGTTCCCCAACCGGACCGCGCCCTACTGGGTCAACGCCTACGGCGTGTGGCGCGACGAGTCGATCGACGACGCGGGCATCGCCTGGGCACGCTCCGTGCACGAGGCGCTCCGCCCTTCGGCGGCACCCGGGGAGTACGTCAACTTCCTGGGCTCCCACGAGACCGATCCCGACGGACCGCGAGCGGCGGCGCTCCGGGCCTACGGCGCGGAGACGCTCGAGCGACTAGTGGCGCTCAAGCGGCGAGTGGATCCCACCAACGTCTTCCGGCGCAACCACAACATCCCGCTCGACACGGACGCCTGAGGATCTCGTAAGTCGGACCCGCCGCGGATCCGACATCCGGACCCGCGACGTACTCATCGTCAGGATCAGCGCCTCGCTGGTCCGCGAACGCTCCCCTGGATGCTGGATCGACAGCGTCGCTAGGATGGTGCCAGGGGCGCGAGCTGGGCGCGAGGAGACAGCGATGCACGCCTTGACACGCCGAACGTTCATCACCCACCTCGGCCGGGGAGGGATCGCGATCTCGGTCGTCTCGTTCGTGGGCAGCGGACGCGTCCTCGCGCAGTCCCCGGCGATGTCGCCACTTCCCTCGCCCGGCCTCCCGGCCGGCTCGCCCGGCCCGGTCGCGTGGCATCGCGTCAACCTCGGCTTCGTCTCGGCGTACCTGCTCGTCCGCGATGGGGAGGCAGCGGTCGTGGACACGGGTGTCGAGGGCAGCGAGACGGCCATCGGCGAGGGACTCACCGCGGCGGGCCTGGGATGGGACGCCGTCGGGCACGTCATCCTCACCCACCAGCATCCCGACCACGCCGGCTCGACGACCGCCGTGCTCGATGCGGCGCCGATGGCGACGGGTTACGCGGGTGCCGCCGACATCCCGGGGATCACCTCGCCTCGACCCCTCACCGCCGTCGAGGACGGGGAGCACGTGTTCGACCTGCGCATCGTCACCACGCCAGGACACACCGCGGGCCACATCGCGGTGCTCGACGAGATCGGCGGCGTCCTCGTGGCAGGTGACGCGCTTCGCACGGAGGCGGGTGCGCCGCTCCCACCGGGCGCGGAGTTCACCGCGGACATGACCGAGGCGATGGCATCCATCGCGAAGCTGGGCACCCTCCCCTTCGAGACCTTGCTCGTGGGCCATGGCGACCCCATCGAGGGCGGCGCGTCAGCGATGGTCGCGGCCCTCGGTGCGGGGCCCGTGCCCTCGGCGTCGGCCGCGACCTGAGTACCGAAGCTCAGGACCCGCGACTCGCGTCCCCGGTCAGCCGACCGGCGCCCGATGATCATGGGCGGTGGCATCCAGGGTGACGACCCACCGGAGCGGGGCCCGTGGATCGGGTGCGTACGTGCAGAGCGCCCCGGTTCGGACCGCGTGTGTCAGGTGGACACCGAGCGGTCGATCGCGGGCCGAGATGCGCGTGACCGCCGCCTTGATGGCCTTGGTCGCGCTCTGGCGGGCTCGCTCGGCATCGGTGATGTGATCGCGTGGTCGCCCACCCAGACCGACAGCGGTGGCGAGCTCACGCGCAAGGAACTGGATCTCGTCACGCGCAAGGCTGGCCCGCTCCGGGTCGCCAGCGCCATCCGCCTCATCGGCATCCTCCTGGAGCTCGACCAGGCGCGCACGGTAGGCCGCGCGTGCCTCGGCGTCCAGGATGGGGTCCGCCTCGCGGTGGCCGCCCGCCATCTGCGGATCCCTGTCGGCGGCCGGAGCATCGCCGGCCCCGCGGTCCAGGAGGACGAGATCGAGGGCCGGCAGGGACCGACCCGGCGTGCGCAGCAGCTCCGCCAGGTACCGTAACCCCCTGCTGTCCGCGAGGCGACTCGTCCGACCCTCGAACGTGACGGCCCAGACCTCGCCTTCGCGGCGAAGCGACGCCTGGGGCATCGATCCGGCGGGCAGGTCGCTGACACTGGCTGGCGAGCCCGGGTCCGAGAGCCTCCGGCAACGTTCGTCGAGGACCGGCATGCCCAGCTCATCGGCGATCAGCCATGCCCGTCGGAGCTCCTCGGCTGCCGCCTCGACATCCCCGGGCCGTTGCGCACGCGACAGGAACCTGGCGTGATCGAAGCGGGTCCATCCCTCCCAGACGCGCCAGCCGGTCCGCTCGCACATGACCAGCGCCTCCGCGAACGCATGATCGGCGACCTCGGACCGCCCGAGCAGGTCAGCGAGACACCCCACCGCTCGGCTGACGGGGCCAGCGATGACCTCGAAGGCCGCAGTCGCGGCGAGGGCCGAGTACGGCTGCAGGAGCTCCAGGAGCGTTCCGGCCGATGCCTCGGCTTCGATCAGGGCGGCCGCGTCCGCCAGCTGGACCACCGCCCACAACCACTGCGTGTCGTGCGGCTGCCCGGGCAGCGTCTCCCGGACGTACGCGTCCAGGAGCTGCGGCGCGTCAGCACGACCGATGGACGCGAGCGCGAAGATGCGGGCAGGCTCGAACAGCCAGTAGCCGAGGAGTCGATCCCCCTCATCGACCAGGAGCGGCAGGATCCGTTCCATGTCGCCGCGTTCCCGGGCCAACGCGTAGCCCGCGAGGCGGTACGACACCTCTGCGTCCCGCGCCATGTCAGGGTCGTCCGGGTGGCGGGCGCGTTCCATGCCCTGCTCGATCTCCTCGTACCGACCCATGGCCAACCGGATGACATTGCGTACCACCGTCATGTACCAGGCCTTCCCGCGAAGGCGGACCTCGCCGATCAGGTCGTCCGCGCGGGCCACCAGATGCTCCATCACCTCCGGGGGCGGACCGAATAGGGTCAGCCAGCTGAACCGACTCCAGAGGGCCACGTGGGCGACGAGCTCGCGGTCGCGCGTAGCAGGCATCAACGTGTCCATCTCGTCGCCGAGGCGGCGCATCTCCTCGAGGGTGTCCAGCCCGGCGATCGCAAGCTGGTGCGCCGCCAGTGCCTGCATCAGCGTCGTCGGGTCGCCCAGCCGGCGCGCGATGGCGAGTGCCTCGCCACTGAGGGTCGTCCTCCGGGTCGCGTCCGCCTCGCCCCGAAGAGCCCCCGCCAGATGACCCAGGAGTCGCACCCGCAGCGCGTCATCCTGACCGGAGCGGGCTTCCAACGCCCGCTCCAGGAACGGGATCCTGTCGGCATCGTCGCCAGCCCTCAACCAGAAGGCGGTGCCACCGTAGGCGATCGCGGCGTGCGCCAGCTCGTCGCGCAGGCCCATCTGTTCGGCGATGGCACCCGCCGCGAGCAGGGTGGACCGCGCCTCTGGCTGTCCCGCCCGTCGCTGCGCTGCGCCCAGCTGGATGAGCAGCCGACACCGGGTGGCCTCGTCCGGGTCGGGCTCGAGAGCCAGCGCCGCGAGGGCGTTGCCGAAGTGCCGGGCGGCCTCCTCGTGCGCAGCGGCGGCGGTCGCGCGTTCCCCTGACACCACGGAGAGCTCCCGGGCTCGGACGCTGTCACCGCCCGGTA
>JBEVIK010000212.1:0-3327 GCA_040510715.1 Candidatus Limnocylindrales bacterium | reverse complement strand
GACCGCATCCTGGTGCGCCCGGGCGAGGTGGTCCCCGTGGACGGGCTGGTGGCGGACCAGCCCGCGGTGCTCGATGAATCCGCGCTCACGGGGGAAAGCCGACCTGTCACGCGCGCCCAGGGCGACGCGGTCGCGAGCGGCGTAGTCAACGCCGGCGGCCCGTTCGACCTGACCGCGACCGCGGACGCGGACGCGAGCACCTACGCCGGGATCGTCCGGCTGGTGCGCCAGGCGAGTCGCTCGAAGGCTCCCTTCGTGCGGCTCGCGGACCGCTACGGTCTCCTGTTCGTGCCCTTGACCCTGGCCATCGCCGGCATCGCGTGGATCGTCTCGGGCGACCCCGTCCGGGCACTCGCGGTCCTCGTCGTGGCCACGCCCTGCCCGCTCATCCTCGCGGTGCCCATCGCCATCGTCAGCGGGGTCTCACGGGCCGCCCGGCGGGGCATCATCGTCAAGGGCGGCGGACCGCTGGAGACGCTGGCGCGCGCCAGGGTCATCCTGTTCGACAAGACCGGCACCCTCACCGCGGGGCGTCCGAGGCTGGCGTCCATCGAGGGCCCGGGTGACCCCGATGACCTGCTGCGCGTGGCGGCGTCGCTGGAGCAGGCGTCACCACACGTGCTCGCCGCGGCGCTCGTGGCGGAAGCGCGGTCGCGGGGTCTGGAGCTGGCCATCCCCACGGATGTCACCGAGGCCCCCGGCAGCGGTGTCGCGGGCAGGGTCAGCGGCCGTGACGTGCGTGTGGGGACCTCCCCGTTCGCGACCGACGGGGCGTCGATGCCGAGCTGGGCGCGCGACCTCCAGCGACGCGCCGCGGTGGACGGCACCACCAACGTGTACGTCGCGCTCGACGGACAGCTCGCCGGCGCGTTCGTGCTGGACGACCCGATCCGCCCCGAGGCGCCACGGGCGGTGCGCGGGCTCCGACGAACGGGATTCACGCGCATCGTCATGGTCACCGGCGACCACGCCGCGGTCGCGGAGCTGGTCGGGTTCGCGGCGGGTCTTGATGGGGCCCTCGCCGACCGCACGCCCGACGCGAAAGTGGCCGCGGTCCGCGAGGAGACCGACCGTGGCAACGGCCCCGTGGTCATGGTCGGCGACGGCATCAACGATGCGCCCGCCCTCGCGGCCGCCGACGTGGGTGTGGCCATGGGTGCCCGGGGAGCGACCTCGGCGTCGGAGGCCGCCGACATCGTCATCACCGTGGATCGGCTCGACCGCATCACGGAGGCGGTCCAGGTCGCGCGACGGGCGCGGACCATCGCGCTCCAGAGCGTGTTCGTGGGGATGGGCTTGTCCCTCGCGGCGATGGTGGTCGCCGCCTTCGGCTTCCTGCCCGTCATCGCGGGTGCCCTGCTCCAGGAGGCCATCGACGTCACGGTCATCCTCAACGCCCTGCGTGCGCTCCGCGGCGGGGTCGCGCCGCCCATCGCGGTGCCCGGCTGGACGGCCACGAGCGCCGGGCTTGTCGAGGCGCACCGGGGGCTCGCAAGTGGCATCGCCCGCCTGCGCACGACCGCTGACCAGCTGGGCTCGCTCCAGCCGGCGGAGACCATGACCGAGCTGCGCGCGATCGATGCGTTCCTGACCGATGAGCTGCTGCCCCATGAGCAGGAAGAGGACGATACGGTCCACCCGTCGCTCGCAGCGGCCATGGGCAATGACGAGGCGACCGCGGCGTTCCACGGCACGCACAACGAGATCTACCGCCTGGCGCGCATCTTCCACGATCTCGTCGAGGCGCTGCCGGACGAGGGGCCTGAAGGCGAGGACCTGGCGGAGCTGAGGCGGGCGCTGTACGGGCTCAATGCCATCCTGCGGCTCCACCAGTCCCAGGAGGAGGAGCTGTACGCCTCGGTGACGGACCCGGTGCCGGCCGGTGAGGGGTCGCCCGTCAGTCGGCCCGCACCGGGCGCGCCCGCGGGATGATCTCGGGGATCCGCTCGAGCAGCGACACGAAGTGGGCCACGATCTCCGGCTGCTCGCGCACGCCCTGGTGCTCGACCATCACCATCCGCCGCTCGATGGGGCCGACCCCCTCCAGCTCGACCTCGGCGAGGGTCCCTGCGACGAGCGACTGGGCGACCGCGGTGCCGGGCAGCAGTGCCACGCCGAGGCCTCGCTCGACCATGCGCTTCGCGGCCTCGATGTTGTCCAGCTCCATCACGCCGCGGGGCACGACACCCGCACTCCGGAAGAGGGCATTGGTGAGGTCGTAGTAGGACGAGGTCCGGTCGAACAGGATGAGCTGGGCGCCGTGGATGGCTCCGATGTCGATGCGACCGGCCTTCGCGAACGGGTGTTCCGGCCGGGCGACGAGCACGAGCTCGTCCTCGAACAGCGGCCTCGACACGATGCGCGCGTCGCGCATCTCCCGCACCACCGCCAGCTGGACCTCGCCCCGGACGACCTGGTCCACGAGCTGCTCGGAATGCGAGGTGCGCACCAGCAATCGCACGTTGGGGTAGCGCTGGGTGTAGCGCGCGAGGAGCTCGGGCAGGACATAGGCGCTCACACCGGGAGCGGCACCGATGGCCAGCTCGCCGGCGACTCCGGCGGCCAGCTCCGCCACGAGGGCCGAACCGCCCCGCAGCGACTCGAGCGCTCGCTGTGCGTAGGGCAGGAACGCCCGCCCGGCATGCGTCAGCTCCATCCCCGACCGCGTCCGACGGAACAACGGGGTGCCGAGCTCCGCCTCGAGTCCCTGGATACGCGCGGTGAGGGCTGGTTGGCTGACGTACAGCAGCTCCGCGGCGCGTCGCAGGTTGCCCTCGCGAGCGACGGCGACGAACCCCTCGACCTGCGCGTTGAGCATCGTTCGGAGCATAGCCCTGTCGGATCGGTCGAGCCGTTCCGATCGGTGAGCCCGATCATCTCGGAGCGCAGTGGCCCCGGCCACGCGCAGGGCCCGGCCACCCGCGCCACCTGAGGGGCCCGTGTGTGCTTCGCCGGCCCGATTCCCAGCCGGCGGTCAGTACGACCGCCGAACGTCGGGAGGCCGCGGCGCCGACGGTCGATCGCTCACGGGATGGTCAGCCTTACGCTCGGTCCGACCGGCGGCGCCGAACCCGTCCGGCCGGGAGATCCCTTCGCCGGTCGTTTCGACCAGCGGGTGGTCAGGCGTCCGACGCATCGATGCCCGACGCCGGCGGTGCATCGACGCCCGACGCCGGCGGCGCACCGTCACGCGGCGCGAACGCCGGACCGCGCAGCCCCCGCCACGCGATGGCCGCTCCCAGGAGGAGGAGCCCGGCACAGATCACGAACAGCGCGGGTCCACCCAGCGACCCGTACACGACACCCGCGAACGGCCCCGCGACGATG
>JBEVIK010000211.1:0-4351 GCA_040510715.1 Candidatus Limnocylindrales bacterium | reverse complement strand
TGCCGGCCGATCGGTCCGACATCGGTCCCGACCTCGTGACGGACCTCGCGCGGATCGGCTATGACGCGGTCGTGGGCATGCTCGAGGGGGGCATCGATGCTTGGCGGGCCGACGGGCGCCCGACCGCAGCGATGATCATGACCTCGCTGACCAGCGTCGGCGCACGGCTCGGCAGCCCGGACAGGGTGCGAGTGCTCGATGTGCGCCAGCCGACCGAGTGGCGCATCGGGATCATCCCCGGGTCCGCGACCATCTTCCTGGGCGACCTGCCGGCCCGCATCGGCGAGCTGGACCCCGACGCCACCTGGCTCGTGGTGTGCCGCTCGGGGATGCGCGCCGCGATCGGCGGCAGCCTGCTCGAAGCCGCAGGGCTCCGCGCCGAGGTCGTGGGCACAGGGGGCGTGCCCGACTGGCTCGCAGAGCACCCCACGCGGGATGAGGTCGTCCGCCTCCGCTAGGGCCGACGCCCCGGGTCGAGCTGCCAGGCGCGGCGCTCTGGATCAGCCGCCCGGCGCGACGCTCGCTTGCGGAGAGGCACCCGGAGCACCGACCGCACCCGGCGACGCGAGGGCCTGGGCGCCCAGGTCGAGGGATCCCACGAGGCCCGCGAACAGCTCCTCGATCCGGGCACGGTCGGTGTCGCGACCGACCGCCTGGAGCTGGACCACGTTCTGGCCGGTCCACAGCAACCGCGACAGCACGATGCCCGCAGCCCCGGTCGCGGGATCGTTCACGGCGAGCTCGAAGTCACGCCCCTCGTGGCCCTGGTGGACGATGGGGGTGGACGCGGTCACCGACCCGCCGGTGCCCTCGGCCGAGCCGTTGACGCCGCCGTCGAGGTCGTAGCCACCGTCCGCCTCGGTCACCTCGAACACGGAGAAGGACGTAGCCGTCTCGCCATCCACCGCGAGGTAGTAGCGAATGACGATGTCGGTGCCGGGGATGGTCGCTTCCTGCACCTGTGGCTCGATGGGCATCGTCACCGTGACGCCGGTCGTCGGGTCCGTGACCGGGATGCCGGCCGGATCCTGTGCAAGGACCGGGGCGGCCGCCAGCAGGCCGGCGGCGGCGAGGATGGCCCCTGCGGGGAGGCTCGATCGGAGGCGGGGATGTACGTGCATGCGGCCCAGTGTAGACAGGCCGGTGCGGCGCGCCAGTCCCCGATGCGTACCAGTGTGTCGCGGACCCTCAGGGCGCTGCGGCCATCCTCCCGACCACGATGCCCTGCGGCCGCCCCACGAGCTCCCCGTCGCGCATCACCACGCGGCCCCGCACGAGGGTCGCGACCGCCGCACCCCACGTCCGCTGCCCCTCGAACGGGGTGAGCGGGTTCCGGCCGTGGAGCCGGGTCGCCTCGATGACGTCCTGCCGTTCGAGGTCCACGATGGCCAGGTCGGCGTCCGCGCCGACCGCGATGGCGCCCTTGCGCGGATACAGACCCCAGGTGCGCGCCGGTCCCTCGGACGACGCCCGCACGTACTGCTCGAGGGTCATCCGGGCCGCGTGCACGCCGTGGGTCAGGAACAGCGCGAGCGAGGTCTGGACCCCCGCGAACCCCGACGCCGCCTGCCAGATGTCCTCGTGGAGCTTCTCCTCGGGCGTGTGCGGCGCGTGGTCCGTCCCGATGCCCGTCACCCGGCCGCTCGCGAGCCCCGCCAGCAGCGCGTCCCCATGGCCCTCGGAGCGACGGCGGACGGGCGGGTTGATGCGCATCCGGGAGCCCAGCTCGAGCATGTCCTCGGCACCCAGGAAGCAGTGGTGCGGGGTCGCCTCGGTCGTGTAGTCCACGCCCCGGGCGCGCCATGTGTCCACCATCTCCAGCCCTTCGCGCGACGAGACATGGAAGGCGTGGACCGCACAGCCGGTGGCCTCCGCGAACAGGCCCACGCGCTGGATGGACTCGACCTCCGCGATCACGGGGCGACTCTCGACGTGCGCCAGCGGGTCGGTGCGACCGGCGGCCCGGAGCCGCGCGACCTCGTGCTCCACGATCTCGCCGTCCTCCGCGTGGACGCCCAGGCGCATGCCCATCGACGCGATCTCGCGCATCGCGTCGAGCAGGACGCCATCCGCGGGCCGCCCGATGCCCCCGGTGGTGGGTCCCAGGAAGGCCTTGAACCCCACCACGAGACCAGCGTCCGCCATCGGCCGCAGCTCCGGGAGGTTCCCGTCGACGACCAGGCCCATGAGCCCGACATCGCACCACGCCTTCGATGCCGCCTCCCGGGCCTTGAGCCGCGCATGCTCCACGGAGTCGGTGGGCGGCAGCGTGTTGGGCATGTCGATGACCGTGGTGACCCCGCCCATGACGGCTGCCTCGCTGCCGCTGCCGAAGTCCTCCTTGTGCGTCAGCCCCGGGTCGCGGAAGTGGACGTGGCCGTCGATGACACCCGGGATGACGAAGCGCCCCGTGGCGTCCAGCTCGTCAGGGGCGGACACGTCGAGACCGCCGCGTGCGCCGATCGCCGCGATCCGCCCATCCGAGATCGCGATGTCGAGCTCCCCGCGACCTCGCGACGTGACGACGGTGCCATTGCGGACGATGAGGTCTGCCCTGATCATGCGTCCGCGAGTCTAGGTCGCCGCGACGGGTGGCGCGGGGGACCAGCCGCGTGGCACACTCCGACCTGCCCGGAAACGATGCCAGCGCGGCGCGGCGAAACGATCGGGCGAGTCGGAGCGAGTGGTGGCGTCCCTGGTCAACGGCTTCTTCCACGGCGGCATCGCGGTGTCCGACATGGAGCGCTCACTCGCGTTCTACCGCGACGTCCTGGGCCTCGAGGTCCACTTCGACATCACGCTCGATGCCGTTGACTACGTGCGGTCCGCCCTGGGGCTCGAGATGCGCGACTGCCGGGTCGTGTACCTGCGCATCCCCGGCAGCGAGGGCAGCTTCGTGGAGCTCCTCGAGTACCACGGCACGGACGCACGACCGACCTTGGAGCCACGCCCGTGGGATCCGGGCACGGGCCACCTGTGCCTGTACGTCAGCGATGCGCAGGCGGCCCTCGAACGGGTCATCGGGGCGGGCCACCGGACACGCAACCGAGAGGCGGCCACCATCCCCATGGGACCCAACCGGGGAGCGCGCGTGACCTGGGTCATCGACCCCGACGGCTACCACATCGAGCTGTTCCAGCGGCCGCCGACGCCGGCCGGCTGATCCCTCCGGCCGAGCCGGACCACTCAAGGAGGAACCTCGTGCCCGCGCTCACCGGCCTGCCCCTGTTGCCCGTCCAGTCCATCGGCAGCTCCGGCGTGCCGTCGTGGATGTGGCTGGTCCGCGATGCCGTCGCCGAGGGCAAGCTGGGGCCCTCGGACATCGATGAGTCGCTCAGGGACGGGGCGGAGCTTGCGCTCCGCGAAGCCGAGGAGGTCGGGTACGACATCGTGAGCGACGGCGAGATGCTGCGCGCCGACTTCACGCGCAACTTCCACGGGCGGATCACGGGCCTCGAGGCGATCGACTACGAGCGGCGGCTGGGCTACCCGGGCCCGGACCAGCTGGACGCGTTCCGCGCGGTGGCGCCGCTCGAGGTCCCCGACGGCTACGGCATGGTCGCCGAGGTGGAGCACCTCCTCGCCCGGACCCGACTGCCCTTCGTAAGCGCGCTGCAGGGGCCCGTCACCCAGGCGTTTCGCATCGATCCGTCGCCGCAGTACCCGGACAAGGGGAAGCTGGCCTGGTCGCTCGTGCCGTTCATCAACCAGGAGCTCAAGGCGGCGGTCACCGCGGGCGCGACGCTCATCCAGCTCGACGAGCCGGCGTTCTGGATCATGCCCGGTGGCCTGCCCGAGATGGTGGAGATCACCAACGCCTGCCTCGAGGGGGTGCATGCGATGACCTCGCTCCACCTGTGCTTCGGCAACTTCCGGGGGCGGCCCGCGACGTCATTCCGCTCGTATGCGGCGTTCGCGCCCTACTTCCGCGACCTGCGGCTCGATGCCCTCAGCCTCGAGTTCGCGAACCGATCGATGTGGGAGACCGAGCTGTGGGCCGAGCACGGCGGCGACAAGGTGCTCGTCGCGGGCGTCATCGACGTCAAGGCGCGCGACCTCGAGACCCCCGAGATCGTGGCGAGTCGCATCCGCAGGCTGCTCGAGTCATGCGCGCCCGACAAGCTGTGGCTGTCGGCGGACTGCGGCTACTCGCAGACCGCGCGCGGCCTCGCGGTCGGCAAGATGCGAGCGCTCGTCGACGGGGCCCACATCGTGCGCGCGGAGCTGGGCGCGGCCTAGCGCCTCGCGCCGCTGCGGGTGTCGTCAGCCCTCGTCGTCGCGAAGCGCCGCCACCACCTCGGACACGACCCGGTCCACCGCCTCGACGCCCTGTCGGCCTTCGAGGTAGAGG
>JBEVIK010000210.1:0-11901 GCA_040510715.1 Candidatus Limnocylindrales bacterium | reverse complement strand
AGCAGCGCGCGGGCGGCCTCGGGATCGCGCTCGACGAAGGCCGCGAGCGGCTCGACCCGCACGCCGGCCCGCTCAGCGGCGTCGGCGATCGTGATGGACGGGGCCCCGCCCTCCACGAACGCGGCCAT
The DNA here is from genome assembly GCA_040510715.1 of Candidatus Limnocylindrales bacterium. Classification (GTDB taxonomy): domain Bacteria; phylum Chloroflexota; class Limnocylindria; order Limnocylindrales; family CSP1-4; genus JAFMJV01. The sequence continues at coordinate 11,773 of JBEVIK010000210.1, read as the reverse complement.
CACGGCGGTGCCGTCGGGCAGGGCGGGCGCGTCGTGGGCCGTGCCGTGCGCCGGCTCGTACGCGACGACCTCCCCGAGGTCGGCGCCGCGGAGGTCCACGTAGGAGGTGTAGAGCTGGTTGGGCTCGATCGGCAGGGAGCCGAACGCCTCGAGCGCGGCCCGGCGATCCTCGGCGAGCCACGCCGGCCCGCCGGCCGCGAGCCGCTCGACGGCCTCGGGGTCGAGGCGGTAGCTGAGCTCGCCGACGCCGCGCCGGGCGGGGCGGGGGCGCGGGGACGCCGGCGGCGACGCCTCGGCGACCTCCGTCATCCGAGCGACCCCTCCATCTCGAGCTTCACGAGGCGGTTGAACTCGATGGCGTACTCCATCGGGAGCTCCTTGGTGAACACCTCGAGGAACCCCTGGACGATGAGGTTCTGAGCCTCGTTCTCGGTCAGCCCACGACTCATCAGGTAGAACACCTGGTCCTGGCTGATGCGCCCCACGGTCGCCTCGTGGCTCAGGGTGGTGTCGTCTTCCTGGATGTCGATATACGGATACGTGTCGCTGCGACTCAGGTCGTCGAGCATCAGGGCGTCGCAGCGGACGCTGGCCATGGCGTTCGTGGCCCCAGGCGCCACCTTGACGTGGCCCCGGTACGACGCGCGCCCTCCGTCCTTGGACACCGACTTGGAGACGATGCGGCTCTTGGTGTCCGGAGCGAGGTGGATGGCCTTGGCCCCGGTGTCCTGGTGCTGGCCCTTGCCCGCCACGGCGACAGAGATGATGTCCGCTGATGCGCCCCGACCGCGCAGGTAGATCGACGGGTACTTGACGGTCTTCTTCGAGCCCGTGTTGGCATCGATCCACTCGACGGTCGAGTCCTCGTACGCGTGGGCGCGCTTGGTCACGAGGTTGTAGACGTCGTTGGACCAGTTCTGGATGGTGGTGTAGCGCACCTTCGACCTGGCCAGCGCCACCACCTCGACGACCGCCACGTGGAGCGAGTCGGTGGCGTAGATGGGCGCGGTGCAGCCCTCGATGTAGTGGACCGAGGCGCCCTCGTCGACCACGATGAGGGTCCGCTCGAACTGGCCGGTGTTCTCGCCGTTGATGCGGAAGTACGCCTGCAGCGGCAGCGGCACGTCCACGCCCTTGGGCACGTACACGAACGAGCCGCCGGACCACACCGCGCCGTTGAGGGCGCTGAACTTGTTGTCCTCCGCGGGCACGACCGTGCCGAAGTGCTTGCGGACGATGTCCGGGTACTCCTGGAGCGCCTGGTCGGTGCCCATGAACACGACACCGAGCTTGCTGAGCTCCTCCTTGACGGAGTGGTACACGACCTCGGAGTCGTACTGCGCGCCGACACCCGCGAGGAACTTGCGCTCCGCCTCCGGGATGCCCAACCGCTCGAACGTCGCCTTGATCTGGTCTGGGACGTCGTCCCAGGACTTCTCCTCGCGCTCGGACGGCTTGCGGTAGTAGACGATCTTGTCAAAGTCGATGCGGTCGAGCCCGTCGGTCCACGTGGGCATGGGGCGCTTGAGGAAGTGGTCATACGCACGCAGCCGGTACTGGAGCATCCAGTCCGGCTCGCCCTTGATGGCCGAGATCTCCTCGACGGTGTCGCGGGTCAGCCCGCGCTTGGCCTCGTGGAGGTAGACCAGGTCGTCATGGAACGCGTACTCGGCGCGCCTGTCCTGGACTGCCTGGCGGGTATCGGTGGTCATGGCTCTCCTGGCCCATGGGGCCGGCACGCGCCCGGGTGCGGGGTCGTGCGCTGCGGATCTCGATCGCAGGGTGACCCGGCTGCCGGGCGACCGCGTGGCGGCGGGTCAATCCTGACCCCCATTATCGGATTTAGATGGCCTTCCCGTCAACGTCGGTCGAAGGGTCCGCCTGCGAGGCACGCGGGAGCCATGGAGACGGGCCTGGACGTGAAGGCCCGGTACGACCCCGACAAACGTGTTCCACCCTGCGACCAGGACATCCGCCCGGGTCGCGCCGGTCAGTAGACCTTGCTGACCACCGGGCTGTAGCCGGAACGGTCCCCCGTGCCCGCCTTGACCACGGCCGAGCGGAACCGGTATGTCCCGCGCCCGCCCGGGTCGTACGTCACGGACGCCCGGGTCGTCGTGGCGATGGTCTGCCAGGCGGACGGGCCGGGCCGCCGGACCTGGATCCGGTTGCGCCATTGGGTGCCGGCAGAGGATGCACTGGCGACCCTGATGGTGAACAGCCCACCCGACAGGCTGACCCCGATGGACACCGCGATGGTCCCGGTCATGCCCGGATGGAAGGCGCAGAAGTACCCGAAGCGTCCTGCAGCCCTGAACGTCCGCACGTACTGGTCCGTATCAGCAAGCACGCCGTTCGCCCGGAAGTACCCCGGCAGCCGAGAGGTCACGTCGTGGGAGCCCGAGACGCTCTCCCAGCGGATGCGATCACCTCGAGCGATGGCCACCGTCCTGGGAGAGAACACACGGGCTCCTCCCGTGCCAGCCTCGACCGTGCGCGTGGCGGCGGCCGCGGACATCGGGGACAGTGCCGCGATCGTCGCGGCCAGCACCAGGCTGGATGCGCATCGAACGACGTCCTGGGAACGCATCGAGACCTCCCGTCACGGCTCCGGCCCCCAAGGCACAGGGGTGACCTCTCCCGGTCATACGTCGTCTCGCAGGTGTGCAGTTCTCAGCGGTCCGCTGGCCGGCCCATCAGAAGTACGTGGAGCACCACGGCGCATCGAGCGTCCGCAAGAGCCGATCGAGGAGTGCCAGGGCGCCCGGGCGATGCTCATCGGCACCGCCCCCGACCGTCGCGACCCGCAGGGAGACGTCGCCGAGGAACGCGGCCGCGAGCGCGGTGGCCGGCACGACCACGTCCGCTGGTGCATCCGTGGGCCGGCACGTCGCCCCATCGGTCGACGCATCCACCTCGACCCGCTCCAGCGCGCCATCAGCAGAGGCCACCCCGACCACGAGGCGACCATCCGACTGGTAGGTCCGCGCCTCGAGTGCGCGCGGCAGGTCGATGAGTGCCAGCCAGAGACCGTCCGTGACCGACTCCGGCTGGGCGGTCCTGCCGTCCGAGACCAGCCACGGCAGCCGCTCGTGGGGTGATCGCTGCTCGGCTCGCACGCTGCTCGCCCACTCCATGCCGCACACCAGTCGCCACAGGTCCCGGTACGCCTCGTCCGTCAGCGCGTGCAGCTCGTCCACGTGGAGCACGCCCCTGCCCTGCCGTCGTTCCCAGCGCTCCTCGAGGTGGTAGCGCACGTACCCGTCCGGCTCGCCCGCGGCGTCGCGATGGATGACCAGCGTGCCCGACCACGGGTCGTCGCCCCGCAGCCGTACCCGCAGCCCGAGCTCGACGTCCCAGACGAACTCGCGTCGCCTGATCTCGCCGGGCTGGCGCGTCCGCCAGCGTTCGTAGAGGTCCTTGACGAGGTCGCGGGCCTCGGTCGAGACCGGGGTCAAGGTGAGTGCGCCAGGGCGCGTGTCACCTGGCACGACACCCGGGCCGACGTCGACCGTCCAGGTCGCGACGCGTGTCGCCGGACCGAAGCCGAACCGGCCATAGATGGGTGCCTGGGAAGCCCACAGCACGCCGACCACCTCGCCACGCTCGCGTGCAGCCGCGATATCCGAGGTCATCAGGCCGCGCATCACGCCCCGCCGACGATGGGTCGGCAACACGCTGACCGCCGCGATGGCCGTGCCGGGCAGGAACGCGCCACCGGGGACCGTGAGCTCGGTCGCCCACGAGCGGGCCGTGCCCACGATGGTGTCGCCCTCGGTCGCGGCCCACACCCGGTCGTAGTCCCAGAGCGTCCGCACGTCCTCCGCCAACGGCTCCACGAGCCACGTGGCGTGGAAGCTGGCGCGCAGGCTGGCGAGCCAGTTGGACGTCTCGTCGGGGTCGATGAGCCGGAAGTCGACGGGCATCGCGCCCGACTCTAGCAGCGGCATCCGGCTCGATCCCGCTGCAACCGACCCGCTACCCAGCGATCCGCGGCTGCCTCCTACCCAAGCCCCACCGCGAGGGGTACGGTATCGGCTTCCGCGTCGCGTCCGCTGACGCGTGGACCGGAGGCGGGCCCGCGGGCCCATGAGGAGGAGGTTCGGAGAGGCATGACCCACAGACGAGGGACGCGGCTCACCACGCTGGCCGCGCTGGCGACGCTTGCGGTGGTGGGATCGGGCGTGGGTGTGGCGGCCCAGTCACCCAGCGCCGCCGCGCCGGCCGGCGAGTGTGCCACCGGCGCCGGCACCACCGTCCAGATCCCGGACGTGGTCGAGGGCAAGTTCAACGTCGCGATGGTGCTCATCGGCCCCCACGACGATGGTGGCTGGAGCCAGGCGCACTACGAGGGGCTGCAGTACGTCTGCGAGAACGTCCCGGATACCAACGTCGCGTATGTCGAGCTGGTCGGCGAGGGCGCCGACTCGGAGCAGGTCTTCCGGAGCCTCGCGCGCAAGGGCTTCGACTTCATCATCGGCACGTCGTTCGGGTACATGGACTTCATGGAGACGGTCGCGTCGGAGTTCCCGGACAGCACGTTCCTGCACCTGACGGGCTTCAAGTCGAACGGCACCAACTTCGGCAACTTCTTCGGCGCCATGGAGGACTTCAAGTACCTCGCGGGGATGCTCGCCGGATCGCGCGCCAAGGCGGACGGCAACCCCAAGCTCGGCTACATGGCGACGTTCCCGATCCCCGAGGAGCTCCGGCTGGGCAACGCCATCATGCTCGGCGCCAAGCGGACGTGCCCCGAATGCACCATGGACGTGCGCTGGATCAACACGTGGCACAACCCGGACCTTGAGACACAGGGTGCGGCGTCGCTGTTCGACGCGGGCGCACAGGTCGTGTTCACGGGCGCCGACACTCCAGCCGTCGCCACCGTCGCCCAGGAGAAGGGCAAGTGGGGCGTCACCTACGACCATCCCACCTCGTGCACCCTCGACGCGTGCCTGACGGCTCCCTACTGGATCTGGGGTCCCGAGTACGCGCGCATCGCACAGCAGGTCAAGGACGGCACATACGTCGCCGGCTACGAGTACTTCGACGCCGACTCGGGCGCCATGGGCCTCTACGGCTTCATGGAGGGCGAGACGCCCCAGCCGGGCATCGCCGACCTGCCCGAGGCCGACGTGCAGCTGGTCCGCGACACGCTCGCGCAGATGCTCGCGGGTGACTTCGACCGGTTCGACGTGTTCGCCGGCCCCATCACCGACAACCAGGGCAACGTGATCCTCGCCGAGGGCGCGCAGCTGGTCCAGGCCGACCTCGACCAGGTCCCGCCGGGCGCTGAGGCCAATCCCTGCAGCGTGTGCATGCACTGGTGGGCGGACGGCATCACGGCGGAGGTCCCGCCGCTGTCGTAACCGATCCCTGGGTATCTCGCTCCCCGGGCGGCTGGATGGTCCCCGGGGAGCGTCGCGTTCCATGACCTGATCCACCACCTGCATCGGAGGCGGACGATGCACGACCTCGCACCCGCGGCATGACGGACACGACCGTGCCGGCGGGGATGCCGCACATGCACGTGCCCCCCGTCCATGCCGACCTCGCGGTCGCGATGACGGGGATCGTGAAGCGCTTCCCGGGCCTCATCGCCAACGACCACGTGGACTTCGACCTGCGACCCGGGGAGGTCCATGCCCTGCTCGGCGAGAACGGCGCCGGCAAGAGCACGCTCATGAACATCCTGGCCGGCCTCTACCGGCCGGACGAGGGCGAGATCCGGGTCCGGGGCGGGGTGTTCGAGCCCGACTCCCCGCGGGATGCCATCGCGGCAGGCATCGGCATGATCCACCAGCACTTCACGCTGGTGCCCTCGCTCACGGTCACCGAGAACGTCCTGCTGGGCCTCGACGAGCCGCGCTTCCGGCTTGATCTCCGCGAGTACGGCGCGCGCATCGCGGCGCTCGGCGAGCACACGGGGCTGCGCGTCGATCCCGACGCCCAGGTCTGGCAGCTGTCGGTGGGCGAGCAGCAGCGCGTCGAGATCCTCAAGATGCTCTACCGGGGCGCCCGGGTGCTGGTGATGGACGAGCCGACCGCGGTGCTCGCGCCCCAGGAGACCCAGGAGCTGTTCCGGACCCTGCGCGGCATGACCGAGTCGGGTGGGTCCATCGTGTTCATCAGCCACAAGCTGGACGAGGTGCTGGCCATCGCGGACCGGATCACGGTCCTGCGGCGCGGCAAGGTGACCGCGGCGGGCATCCCCGCGGCCGGTCGCACCCGGCCCGAGCTGGCCCGGCTGATGGTCGGCCGGGAGATCCTCGAGACCATCGACAAGGCGCTGGTCACCCCCGGTCCCGTGGTGCTCGAGGTCCGCGATGTCCGGGCCAGCAACGACCGGGACCTCGAAGCGCTGCATGGCGTGTCCCTCGACCTGCGGGCCGGCGAGATCCTGGGCATCGCGGGGGTGGCGGGCAACGGCCAGACCGAGCTGGCCGAGGTCATCACCGGGCTTCGTCGCTGCACCGGCAGCATCCGGGTCAACGGCACCGAGGTCGCCAACCGGCCACCGAGGGCGTCCATCGCGAGCGGCGTCGCCCACATCCCCGAGGACCGCCACGGCAGGGGGTCCGCCCCCAACCTCTCGCTCACCGACAACCTGGTCATGAAGAGCTATCGCAGCGCGCCCATCTCACGCGGCTGGCTGCTCGACCGGCTCGCCGCGCGCCGCCAGGCGCGGGACCTCACGACCGCCTACGAGGTGAGCGCGCCCAGCGTGGACACGGAGGCGCGGCTGCTGTCGGGCGGCAACCTCCAGCGGCTCATCTTCGCTCGCGAGATCTCCACCGGCCCCAGCCTCATGGTCGCGGTGCAGCCGAGCCGTGGTCTCGACGTGGGAGCGGTGGCGACGGTCCACCGGCTGCTCCTCGAGCGACGCGGGGCGGGGGCCGCGGTGCTGCTCATCAGCGAGGACCTCGACGAGATCCTCGCCATCTCCGACCGGGTCGCGGTCATCTACGAGGGCCGCATCACGGGCATCGTGGACAGCGCCGGGGCCGACATCGGAGAGCTGGGGCTGCTCATGACGGGCCATGCCGCGAGCGATGAGGTCACCGCCGCGTGACCGCCGGCACGGGGACCCACCGTCACTGGCTGCCCATCGGCATCCGCGCCGAGCGCCGTCTCGAGACACCCCGCTGGCTGCCCATCGCGACCCTCGCCATCGGCCTCCTCGTGGCGCTGCTCATCTCGGGTGCGCTCATCGCGCTCATCGGCGGGGACCCATTCCTCGTGTTCCGCCACATCCTCAACGCTTCCTTCGGCAGCCTCGGGGTCCTCTCGGACACGCTGGTCAAGGCGACGCCGCTCATCTTCACGGGTCTCGCCTGCGCGGTGGCCTTCCGGATGCGTCTCTGGAACATCGGCGCCGAGGGCCAGCTGTTCCTGGGCGCGTGGGGCGCATCCGCGGTGGTGCTCGTGCCGCTGCTGCCTCCCGGCGTGTCGCCGTTCGTGGTCATCCCCGTGATGATCGTGGCGGGCGTGGTCGCCGGCGCGCTGTGGGGTGGCATCGCCGGCTGGCTCAAGGCGCGCTTCGGAGTCAACGAGATCATCACCACCCTGATGCTCAACTACATCGCCATCCAGTGGGTGCGTTTCTGGGTGTTCGGCCCATGGAGCGAAGGTGGCTTCCAGCTCTCCGAGCAGTTCCCGCGCGAGGCCTGGCTGCCGCGGCTCACCGACTTTGCCAAGGCGATCCCCGACTTCGCGGGCCTCACGATCCACCTCGGCTTCCTCATCGCGATCGCGTGCGCATGCCTCGTGTGGCTCTGGCTGGCGCGCACCCGGACCGGCTACGAGATCCGGCTCATCGGGGACAACCCTCGCGCTGCGCACTACGCGGGCATCGACATCGGACGCATGGTCATCCTCGTGATGCTCGTCTCCGGCGGCCTCGCGGGCCTCGCGGGCATGTCCGAGGTGAGCGGCTCGGTCCACCGCCTCCAGGACGGGTTCTCGCCGGGCTACGGGTTCACGGGCGTGATCATCGCGTACCTCGCCCGCTTCAACCCGTTCGGGGTCATCGTGGCGGCCATCGCATTCGGTGGCCTCATCCTCGCGGGGCGCGAGATCCAGCCCGCGGGCATCCCCTCGATGATCCAGGGCATCGTCCTGTTCTGCGTCATCTGCAGCGACGTGCTGCTGCGCTACCGCGTCCGTCTGGTCCGCAGATGAACCTCGAGGTCATCCTCGCGGCGGGCATCGCGACCGGCACCGTCCTGCTGTTCGCGACGCTCGGCGAGATCCTCACGGAGCGCTCCGGGGTCATCAACCTGGGCGTCGAGGGCTTGATGTTCGTGGGCGCCCTCGCGGGGTTCCGGGTGGGCCTCGACGCGGGGCCGTGGGTCGGGCTGCTGGCGGCGATGGGCGCGGGCGCCCTGCTGGCGTTGCTGCACGCCATCGTGTGCATCCGGTTCCAGGCCGACCAGATCGTGTCCGGCCTCGCCCTCACGTTCCTGGGCCTGGGTGTCGCGCTCGTGCTGGGCGACGGCCTCGCCGGGACGGCCTCGCCCCAGGCCCTTGTGCCCACCATCACCATCCCCATCCTGAGCGACATCCCGTTCGTGGGCCCGGTCCTGTTCACCGACCAGAGCGCGCTCGCGTACCTCGGGTACCTGCTGGTGCCGGTCACCGCGTTCTGGATCACGCGCACCCGGCCGGGGCTCCACCTGCGGGCAGTGGGCGAGGCCCCCAGCGGCGCCGATGCCCTGGGCATCAGCGTGGCCGGCGTGCGCTACCGCTACACGTGCCTGGGCGGCGCGCTGGCGGGGCTCGCCGGGGCGACCATCAGCCTCGCGGTCACGCCCGGCTGGTACGCGGGACAGACCACGTCGGGGCTCGGCTGGATCGCGGTGGGCCTGGTCATCTTCGCGCGCTGGGATCCGTGGCGCGCCATCGTGGGCGCGTATCTCATCGCGGTCATCCGCCGCCTCACGCTGGACCTCCAGGGGCCACCCGAGCTGTTCGGCTTCCCGAACCCGTTCTTCACGTATCAGCCGAGCACGTTCTTCCTGAACATGCTCCCCTACCTGATGGTCATCCTCGTGCTGGTGCTGGGGTCGCGGTCGGCCCGTCGCACCGGTGGCGGCGCGCCCGCGGCGCTGGGCATCCCCTTCGTGCGCGGCGAACGCGGACGCTGACCCGGGACGTCACGGGGGTGGCGGGGCGGTCGTGCCGCGCACGACGAGCTCGGTGTCGAGGACCACGCGCGCCGGCTCCTGGCGGGGGTCGTCGAGCCGGCCCAGGAGCTGGTTGACGGCGACCCGGCCCATCTCCCGCAGCGGCTGTCGGACGGTCGTCAGGGCGGGATTGACGCGCGCCGCCTCCGGGATGTCGTCGAAGCCCACCACCGACAGCTCGCCGGGCACCTCGATGCCCAGGTCGTCCGCGGCGCGCATGACACCGAACGCCGCCATGTCGCTGGACGCGAAGATCGCGGTCGGCCGCTCGGGGCGGCTGAGCATCTCGATGGCCGCGCCATGCCCCCTGGTCTCCATGAAGTCGCCCTCGAGGACATCGCCCGGTCGGACGTCGAGCCCCGCGGCCGCCATCTCGTCCCGATAGCCGGCGAGCCGCGAATGGGTCGCGCCCACGTTGTCGCGTCCGGTGATGAACCCGATGCGCCGGTGGCCCAGGCCCACGAGGTAGCGGATGGCGTCGCGGGTCCCTCGATGATTGGAGGCGTTGACGACGCCGCAGCCGGGGGCTTCGTCGTCGTAGTCGATGAGCACGAAGGGGAAGTCGTCGGTCCGCAGCTGCTCGACGTAGTCGGGCAAGCCTCGCGGCAGCACGATGAGCAGCCCGTCCACCATGCCCCGCGAGAGACGGGCGACGTATTGCGCCTCCTTCTCGCGACGCGCATGCGTCGTGCACAGCATGAAGTCGTATCCCTGGGCCGAGGCCTGCTGGTCCACGCCGCCGATGACTGCGGTGAAGAACGCGTTGTCCACCTCCTGGGCGAGCAGGCCGATGACCTGGGTCCGACCCCGCGCCAGGGCCCGCGCCGAGACGTGGGCCACGTAGCCCAGGTCGCGCATCGCGACCTCCACGCGCTCACGTGTCTCGTCACGCACGTTCTGCCGGCCGTTGACCACGCGGGACACCGTGGCGTGCGAGACCCCCGCGACACGCGCTACATCGAAGATCGTGGCACGACCGTTGACCACCGAGGAACGGGTCGCGCGGCGTGGTCGAGGCATCCGCGGATCATAGCCCACGAGCAGCACTTGTAAGCGCTTCCACGACGTGCTACAACTTCGCCCATCCAGCCCAAGCGCAACCTGGTGGCAACATCCATGGCACCGTGGGAGCGCTTTCATCGAAGCGCTGTGCAGGAGGACGGCGCGGCGGCCATTCAGACGGCGGAGCAGAAGCGAACCCAGGAGGAGCACACAACGTGAGGAAGCGCACACAGCGGGCGGGCCTGTTGGTGGCGGCAGCCGTCTCGACGGCGATGCTGACGGGGACCGCGGGCGTCGTTGCCCAGGAACCAGTGGAGATCGAGCTGTACGACCTCCACACGGCGAACCCGGGCCTGTCGTGGATCCAGCGGGCGGCCGACGCCTACAAGGGGCTCAACCCCAATGTGACGGTCAAGGTCACGACACTCGAGAACGAGGCCCTCAAGGACGCCATCGCTGCCCGCATGCAGGCGGGCGACCCGCCCGACATCTTCCAGTCGTGGGGCGGCGGCCTGCTGCGCCAGCAGGTCGAAGCGGGCCTCGTCAAGGACATCACCGCGGATGTCGCGGATGTCGCCGGTGACTTCGGCGGCGGCGCCATGAGCCTGTTCCAGGTCGATGACGCCCAGTACGGCCTGCCCTACAACTTCGGCCTCGTCGGCCTCTGGTACAACAAGGACCTCCTGGCGCAGGCCGGTATCGAGGCCCCCGCCGCCACGTGGGAGGAGTTCCTGACCCAGGTCCAGACCCTCAAGGACGCCGGCATCACCCCCATCTCGCTGGGCGGTGGCGACCAGTGGCCGTCGATGTTCTGGTGGGCGTATCTCGCGACGCGCATCGCCGGGGGCGAGGCGGTCGACGCGGCCGTCCAGAGTGGCGATTGGACCGGCGAGCCATTCGTGCGGGCAGGCGAGGAGCTCGCGCGCCTCGTGGCGCTCGACCCGTTCCAGCCTGGTGCGGACGCCGCGACCCACCCCGATCAGCAGGGCACCTTCGGCAACGGCCAGGCGGCGTTCATGCTTCAGGGCCAGTGGGCTGCCGGCTCGCAGCGTGCGGAGAGCGAGACCGGGACCGGTATCCCGAACATCGGCTGGGCCCAGTTCCCGTCCGTCGAGGGCGGCGCGGGCGCCATCACCGACGTGTTCGGCGGTGGTGACGGCTTCTCGATCGGGCGCGATGCGCCTCCCGAGGCCGTCGACTTCGTCAAGTGGTTCCTCAACGCCGACAACGCGAGCATCTTCCAGGCGTTCAACGACGGCACGCTCCTGCCCCGGGCGGACGCGGCACAGTACGTGACCGACCCGGCGCTCCAGGAGGTGCTGGCGAAGCGCAACGAGGCGACCTTCGCACAGCTCTACCTCGACCAGGCCACCCCGACCAACTACGGGACCGCCATCAACGAGGCTGTCGCAGGCCTCATCGCTGGCGCGCTGAGCCCCGAGGAGGTCACCCAGGCGATGACCGACGCGGCGGCCGCGGCGGCTGGCTGAGCTGACCGGATAGCGGTCCTGCTTCGAACGGGTCGGCGCATACGCCGACCCGTTCGGTTCGGCTAGGCCGATGGCTGCAGTGGTCACCCCCGGGTC
>JBEVIK010000209.1:0-8583 GCA_040510715.1 Candidatus Limnocylindrales bacterium | reverse complement strand
AGGCCCTTGACAACTGACAAGACAGATGTCGTAACATGGCGCCATGCCGACCCAGACGGTCCACGCAGCCACGACGGGCGCCGAGCCTGCCCCGCCCCGCCCGGCCGGTCGCATGTCTTCAGCCGAGCGGCGTGCGAGCATCGGCCAGCGCCTCGCGGATGGTGCCTGCATCCCGGGTGACGCGCTGGCACGCGACCTGGGGGTCAGCCGCCAGGTCATCGTCCAGGACGTCGCGGTGCTGCGCGCGGGCGGGCTTGACATCGTCGCGACCGTCCGGGGCTATCTTCTCGCGACGTCCCCGGCGCCCAGCGCCGCTCGACGGGTCGTGACCGTGCACCACGCGCCCGAGCACGCCGTGGAGGAGCTCTCCGCGCTCGTGGACACCGGCGCGCGCGTGGTCGATGTGGTCGTCGAGCACCCGGTCTATGGCGAGCTGCGCGCGGAGCTGGACCTGCGCTCCAGGCGGGACGTCCAGCTGTGGGCGGAGCGTTGTGCCGAGACCGGCGCCCGGCTGCTGTCGGAGCTGACCGATGGGACGCATGTCCATACCCTCGAGGCCGACCATGAGCAGATCCTCGACGCCGCGGAGGATGCGCTCCGCCGGTTCGGCTTCCTGGTGGACCCGACCGATGGCTGATCCCCAACGCGGCGTGGACCTCGTGGTCGTGGGCGCCGGTGTCGCGGGCCTGACCGCGGCGCTCACGGCGGCGGCTCGCGGGGCGTGCGTGACCGTCTTGGCCAAGGGTGCCATCGACGTCTCGGCGAGCTGGCTCGCCCAGGGTGGCGTCGCCGCCGTCCAGGGCAGCGACGACAGCGTCGAGCTGCACGTCCGCGACACGCTGGAGGCAGGACGCGGCCTGTGCCGCCGATCGGCGGTCGAGGTCGTCGTCCACGAGAGCCCCGACCGGGTGGCCGTCCTGCGGGCGATGGGCGTCCCATTCGACGACGACCTCGCGCTGGAGGGTGGTCACGGCCGCCGTCGCATCGCGCACGTGGCGGGTGCGGAGACCGGGCAGGCCATCACCGCGGCGCTCCTCGAGCGTGCGCGCCAGCAGCCGGGGATCACCCTTCGCGAGCGGACACGCGTGCTGGCGCTCGTGCCGGGCACCGGCGTCGTCACCGAGAACGGTCTCGTCGGCGCACCCCGGATCGTCGTCGCCACCGGCGGATACGCCGCCCTGTGGAGCCGGACCACCAATCCGCGTGGCTCGGTGGGGGAGGGCATCGTCCAGGCGTGGGCCATCGGGGCGAGCCTCGCCGACCTCGAGTTCGTCCAGTTCCACCCCACGGTCCTCGCCCGCTCGTCGCTGCTCCTGTCCGAGGCCCTGCGCGGCGAGGGCGCCCATCTGCTCGATGGCGCGGGCGAGCGGTTCATCGACGAGCTGGCCCCTCGCGACGTGGTGGCCCGCGCGGTCGGCGCCCGCGACACCGCCGTGCTCGACCTGCGGCCAGTGCCCCAGGAGCGCTTCCGCGCCCTCATGGTCCGCATCGAGGCAGAGGGATATCACCCCGCGACCGACCCGGTGCCCATCTCGCCCGCCGCGCACTTCACGGTGGGCGGCATCCGCACCGACCTCCACGGGCGCACCGATGTCGCGGGTCTGTATGCCGCGGGCGAGTGCGCCTGCACCGGGCTCCACGGCGCCAACCGGCTCGCGTCCAACTCGCTCGCGGAATGCCTCGTGTTCGGCCGCCGGGCGGCCCTCGCCGCGCTGGATGACCCGACGCCGGCACCCGGCGACCCGAGCGCGGCCATCGCCGCCACCGCGGCGGCCACGGGCCACGAGCTCACCGAGGACGACCGGGACGCGATGTGGTGCGACGTGGGTCTCATCCGACACGCCACGGGACTCGCACGCCAGACGACCTCGACGGTGCCCCTGGCTCGGCTCGTCGCTGCGAGCGCCCTCGCGCGACGGGAGTCGCGGGGTGGTCACTACCGGTCCGACTTCCCGGAGCTCGACCCGGCGCTCGACGGACGTCACGGGGTCATCAACGGCGACGCAGGGCCGGTCCCGGAGGCATGGGAATGACGGTGGCGGCGACGGCACCCGACATCCTCCAGCCACCCGACCTCGGTGCCGACATCGAACGGTGGCTCGCCGAGGACGTGGGCGATGGCGACCGGACCACCGAGGCCATCGTCCCGGTGGACGCGCGCACGAGCGCGACGCTGCTGCTCCGGGAACCCGGCGTGGTGGCCGGTCTCGGCCTCGCGCGCCAGGTGCTCGCGATGCTCGACCCGGACCTGCGCTGGGTACCCCTCGCGGTCGATGGCGACGGGGTCGGCGCAGGACCGGTGGCGCATCTCGAGGCCCGCGCCCGTGCCGTGCTCACCGGTGAGCGGCTCGCCCTCAACCTGCTCGGGCGCCTGTCCGGCATCGCGACGCTCACGCGCGGGTATGTGGACGCGGTCGCCGGCACCCGCGCCGTCATCCTCGACACCCGCAAGACGACCCCCGGGTTGCGCGCAGCGGAGAAGTGGGCCGTGCGCTGCGGCGGTGGCACCAACCACCGCATGGGCCTCCACGACGCGGTGCTCATCAAGGACAACCACCTGCTCCACGCCGCGGACCTGCCGGCTGCGGTGCGCCTCGCCCGGCGCGCCGGCCTTCCGGTCGAGGTCGAGTGCGACACGCTCGAGCAGGTGGCGCAGGCGCTCGACGCCGGTGCCGACCGGATCCTGCTCGACAACATGTCCCTTACGGACCTGCGCGCCGCGGTGGCGCGGGTGGACGGCCGGGTGCCGCTCGAGGCGTCCGGCGGCGTGACCCTCGACACGGTCGCCGGCATCGCGGCGACCGGCGTGGACCTCATCTCGGTGGGTGCCCTCACTCATGGCGCCCGCTCCCTCGATGTCGCACTGGAGATCGACGCGTGACCACCACGCTCTTGCCCATGCTCGACGCGGGCGCCCCGCGCACCGATGCGGAGGCGCGCGAGCACCTCGAGCACGTCGCCGAGCTGTCGGCCGAGGTACGCGACCTCGCACGCCGTCGGAACGCCGTGATCCTGGCGCACCACTACCAGGTGCCCGAGGTCCAGGACGTCGCGGACATCGTGGGTGACTCCCTCAAGCTCGCCCGCGCCGCTGCCACGACCGACGCCGCCGTCATCGCCTTCTGCGGCGTCCACTTCATGGCCGAGACCGCCAGCATCCTCAACCCACAGCGGACGGTGCTCATCCCGGACCTCGAGGCCGGCTGCTCGCTCGCCGACTCCATCACCGGCGAGCAGCTCCGAGCCTGGAAGGCCAAGCACCCGGGAGCGGTCGTGGTCTCGTACGTCAACACCACGGCCGAGGTCAAGGCGGAGAGCGACTACTGCTGCACGTCGGGGAACGCGCGGGCGGTCATCGAGGCGATCCCCACGGACCGGGAGATCCTGTTCCTGCCGGACATGTTCCTCGGGCTGTGGCTGGAGCGGGTCACGGGTCGCCGGCTGACCATCTGGTCGGGGGAGTGCCATGTCCACGCCGGCATCCGGCCCGACGACATCGACCGCATCACCGCCGAGGATCCGGCCGCCGAGCTGCTGGTGCATCCCGAGTGTGGTTGCGCGAGCCAGGCGATGGCGTTCGCGAACGAGCGCACCCACATCCTGTCCACGGAGGGCATGATCGACCACGCGCGGCGTGCCGACACGCCGAAGCGCTACCGCGTGGCCACCGAGACGGGCATCCTGTACGGGTTGCGGCGCCAGGTCCCGGACGCCGTGTTCGAACCCGTGCGCGAGGACGCCGTGTGCCGCTACATGAAGATGATCACGCTCGAGAAGCTGCGCGACTCGCTGCGTGACATGCGATACGAGGTACGCGTGCCGGACGAGATGGCGACCCGGGCGAGGGGTGCCATCGAGCGCATGGTGGCGATCGGCTAGCAAGGCGTGCGCGCCTGGTCGGCGCTCCGACGCGACCCCGCCTTCTGGGTGGGCGTCGCGCTCGCCGGGCTGGTGGTGGGGGCGAGCCTCGCCGCCCCGCTGCTGGCACCCCATGACCCGGACCATGCGTACCGGGAGCTGATGCCGCTCGATGGCGGCGCGCTCCCGCCATCGGCGACCTTCCCGCTCGGCACCGACCCGGACGGCCGCGACTACCTCAGCCGGCTGCTGTTCGCGGGCCGGGCGACGCTCCTGGTCGGGGTCGGCGCGAATCTCGTGGCGGTGCTCCTGGGGATGGTGGTCGGGCTCGTGGCCGGCTACGCAGGCACGCTCCGGGTGCCGCTCCCGCTGGGCCACCACCTGCCCATCCCGGTCGAGGGGTTCCTGATGCGCGTCACGGATGCGGCGCTCGCATTCCCGGCGCTCCTGCTCGCGGTCGCGGCATCGGCGGTGCTGGGCCGAAGCCTGGGGCTGGTGGCGCTCATCATCGCGGCGGTCCTGTGGACGACCACCGCGCGCCTCGTCTACGGCCGCGTCCGGACGCTCCGCTCGGCAGCGTTCGTGGTCGCGGGCCGGGCGCTCGGCAGCGACACCGGCGCCATCCTGCGACGCCACCTCCTGCCGTTCGTGCTGCCGCTGGTGCTGGTGTATGGCGCCCTGGGCATCGCGACCACCATCGCCTTCGAGGCGACGCTCTCGTTCCTGGGCGCTGGCACCCCTGCCTCGGACCCCACGTGGGGCCGGATGCTCGCCGAGACCGTCGCCTGGTACCGCACCGACCTGCGCCTGCCGCTGCTGCCAGGGCTCGCCATCGCCCTCACGGTGCTCGCGTTCACGCTCGTCGGTGAGGCGGCTCGTGACGCGGCGGAGCCTCGCACCCAGGCCCTCCGATGATCGTGTGGCTCGCGCGACGCGTCATCTCGGGCGTCCTGGTGCTGCTCGCGGTCGCGGTGGTCGCGTACCTGCTGACGTTCGTCGCGCCGGCCGACCCCGCGCGCGCCATCGCAGGACCCAATGCCTCGGCCGCGGCCGTGGAGCGGATCCGCGTCTCGCTGGGACTCGACCGACCTGCCCTCGACCAGCTCGCAGCGTGGCTCGGCGGCCTGCTCCGGGGCGATCTCGGGGTGTCGTACCAGCTGGGCGGTGTCCGGGTGCTCGACCTCATCCTCGCCCGGCTGCTGCCCACCATCCAGCTGGCGCTCGCGGGTGTGGCGGTCGCGCTGGCCATCGGCGTGCCGCTGGGTGTCCGCGCGGCGACCAGACCGGGCGGTGCGCTCGACCGGGTGACGGGGATCCTGGGCTCGCTGCTGCTCGCCGTGCCCGGCTTCCTGCTGGGCATCCTCGTGCTGTACGTGCTGGCCTACCAGTGGCGGCTGTTCCCGCTCGCCACCCCGACGTACGACCCGTTCGATCTCCGTGCGCTCGCGTTGCCCGCGCTCACGCTGGGGTTGGTCTCGGTGCCCTTCTACCTGCGCGTCACACGGCTGTCGATGCTCGACGAGCTCGGCGAGGCGTATGTCCGGACCGCGCGGGCCAAGGGGCTGCACCCACGAGGGGTGGTCTGGCGCCACGCGTTCCGCAACGCTGTGCTGCCCGTGGTGACGCTGGCCGGCCTGGACCTGGGGTTCATGCTGGGTGGCGTCGTGGTCATCGAGTCCGTGTTCGGATGGCCGGGCATCGGGTCACAGGCGGTCCGCGCGATCAGCCAGGAGGACCTGCCGGTGCTCATGGGCACGCTCCTGTTCGGCACCCTGTGCATCGTGGTGGCGAGCCTCGTGGTGGACCTGGTCCACGTCCTGCTCGACCCACGCATCGCGCTCGACGGGACCACCGAGACGGCCTGAGCGGTCATCCGGCTTGACGCCCGGCCGTCGCGGGCGGCATGGTGCGGGGCATCCCAGTCGCCGCGGCGGCCCGCGGCACCAGAGGTGACGCATGCGCTCGTTCCCGATCCCGGCTCGCTACGCCGCGCTCGCCATCCCCGCCGTCCTCGCGGTCGCATCCCTGGCGCCGACGGCCAGCGCGCAGGAGGACGTCGCGCCGCTGTCCATCGCGTTCGCGTCGGACGTCTCGACCTTCGACCCGGCGATCGGGTATGACGCCCTGTCGTTCCCCATCGAGCACGCGCTGTACGACACGCTCGTGACCTACGACGAAGGGACGACCCTCGTGCCCGGGCTCGCGGCCGCGATGCCCACCGTGTCCGATGATGGCCTGACCTACACGTTCGACATCCGCACCGACGTCCCGTTCGTGCGCCAGGGCGAGGTCGTCCGGAACGTCACCGTCGACGACGTCGTGTTCTCGCTGAACCGGCTGTTCCGCCCGGACCTCCTGCCCACGCCGTCGCCCATCGGCCCATCGTTCTACTCGGTGATCGAGGGCGCCGACGATGTCCTGGCAGGCACCGCCGAGTCCGCGAGCGGCATCCGGGCCATCGATGACGACACGGTGGAGATCACCCTCGAGCATCCCGATCGCACGTTCCTCAACGCGCTCGCGATGCCCTTCGGGTCCATCCTGCCCGAGGAGCTCGCCGGCATGGACGCCGGTGCGTTCAGCCAGGACCCCGTGGGTACCGGGCCCTTCTACCTCGAGAGCTATGTGCCCGCCGAGCGGATCGTCCTGCGGCGGAATCCCCACTACTGGCGGGAGGGCTTCCCGAAGGCCGACGCCATCGAGATGCGCCTGGGCATCGACCCGTCGGCGCAGCTGCTCCAGGTGCAGGGTGGCGCGCTGGACATGATGGGCAGCAACATCGCCACCGCCGATTGGAACGCGGTCACCACGGACCCCGCCTTCGCGGACCGGGTCATCAGCTCGGAGCTCATCGCGACCAACTGGATGGCGATGGACACATCGGGCCCGGACAGCCCGTTCACCGACCCGCTCGTCCGGCGCGCGGTGAGCCATGCCATCGACAAGGCGAACCTGGTCCGGCTCCAGAACGGCCGCGGCGTGGTGGCCGGCTGCATCTTCCCCACCCAGCTGCCGGGCCACGATGCCGCGTGCGATCCGTATCCCTACGACGAGGCGGCGGCCCGGGCGCTCATGGCCGAGGCCGGCAACACGGGCTTCTCGACCCAGCTGTACACCGACACGAGCGCGGCCGGACCTCCCGCGGGTGCGTCCATCGCGGCCGATCTCGCGGAGATCGGCATCGACGTGGAGGTCGTGAGCCTCGACTTCGGCGCCCTCATGGGGACCATCACGACGCCCCACGGCGCCCCCATGTCGCTCATCGGCTGGGGGCAGGACTTCCCCGACCCGTCGGACTTCGTGGACCCGATGTTCACGTGCGCGACCGCGGTCGAAGGCAGCGTGAACGTGGCGTGGTATTGCGACCGGGCGGTGGACGAGGCGGCGGCCGCGGCCCGTCAGGTCACAGACCTCGACGAGGCGATCCCGCTGTACCAGGACATCCAGGGGACGATCATGGAGGCGGCGCCGGTGGTGCCGCTCCAGTTCCCGACCCAGGATGGCCTCATCTCCGAACGCGTGACGGGCTTCGAGGAGTACCACCCAGTGTGGCTGTGGGACTTCGCGACCATCGGCATCGAGTGAGCTGACCGACGACAGGGCGGGGTGACACCGATCGCATCGGCCGCCCCGCCAGCCATGGAGGGCGGCATGGGACCGGTTCGGATCGCGACGCGATGGATCGTGGCAGTCACCCTCGCCCTCGGGGCCGGTCTCGTGGCCACCGGCCAGACGGTGGCCCAGGACGAGCCCGCGTGCGAGGCCCGCCCGACGCTCATCACGTGGGACGGTGACGCCGGGACGACCGCGTGGGCAGAGCCCCTGAACTGGTCGGAGGACACGCTGCCCGGGCCCGGGAGCCACGCCTGCATCGCGGTGGCGGGGACCACGGTCTCGCTCGACTCCGGCTTCGTGGCGTCCATCGCCAGCCTCCAGGTGATGCCGGGCAGCGGCCTGGCCATCGCGGGCAACGCGACGCTCGACCTGGCGGGACCCGATCCCTCCAGCCTCGCGAGCCTGGGCGTCTTCGGGGGCACCCTCACGGGTGCCGGCACGCGCATCGTGACGGGCGCCGCGACGCTCGACACGGGGACCCTCACGGGCACCGGGCGCACGGTCATCGGCCCGGGCGCCTCGCTGGTCATCGGCTCGGGCCAGGGCGGCACGCTCGCCATCGGTGGTGGCCACGTGCTCGTGGTGGACGCCGGGGCGACCGCGACCTGGGGCCCGGGCCCCCACGACATCACGCTCGAGGCCCCCTCCCGCATCGAGGTCGCGGGCACCCTCGACATCGTCAACGACCGCACGCTCGGCGGCTCGGGCACCCTCGCGGTCACCGGCACCCTGCGCAAGCTGTCCCACGGCACGACGGTCATCGGCGGACCCCTCGACCTGGACGGCTCGCTTGCGGTCGAGACGGGCCTGCTCGACGCCGCCGCGGGCGACGGCGGCCTGGGCACCGACGGCAGCATCGTCGTGGGCCCGGGCGCTCGCCTGCGTCTCTCGGGCGCCAGGACGATCGGTCCGGCCGGGAGCGTGACCGGCGCGGGCATCCTCGAGGTCACCACGAACGGGACGCTGAGCGCGCCTGCGACCGCGACATGGGCCGTCACGACGACCTACCTCACGGGCAACGGCTCGCTGACGCTCGATGGCGAACGGACACTCGAGCGCCTGTGGCTGTTCGGGGGCAGCCTCGCTGGGAGCGGCGCGCGCACCGTGACC
>JBEVIK010000208.1:0-9118 GCA_040510715.1 Candidatus Limnocylindrales bacterium | reverse complement strand
CGCCTCGGTGGGGTCGTCGCGGATGACGATCGGCCCGAGCGACAGGGTGTGCTCGATCTCGGCGGGGTCCCGCCCGATCTCCTCGCACCACCCGTGGAGCACCTCGACCTTATGGCGCGCCTCATCCGGCGTGGAGTTGCCCAGGTTCCAGGCATCCGCGTAGCGCGCCACGGTGCGCAAGGTCTTGCGCTCGCCACCCCCGCCGATGAGGATCGGCAGGTGCGCCTGGACCGGCGCCGGGACGTTCCGGACGTCGGTCGCGTGGTACACCTCGCCGCGCGCGGTCGCCGGACCGCCGTGGAGCATGTCGCGGATGAGCGCGACGGACTCGTCGAGCCGGGCGATGCGCTCACCCACCGACGCCCCGAAGTCGATGCCGAAGGCGGTGTGCTCGATGTCGAACCACGCGGCCCCGAGTCCCAGCACGGCGCGTCCATCGGACAGGTGGTCGAGCGTGGTCACCTGCTTGACCACCAGCCCGGGGTTCCGGAAGGTGTTGGCGCCGACCATCAGCCCGACGGTGACCCGCGATGTGACCTGGCTCCAGCCGCCGAGGACCATGTAGCCCTCGAGCATCGGGCCCATCGGATCGCCGAAGATGGGGTAGAGGTGGTCCCAGGTCCACAGCGAGTCGGCGCCCAGGCGCTCGACCTCGAGGGCCCAGTCGCGCATCGCCGGCCAGTCCGTGTACTGGTTCCAGATCAGGACGCCGGCGCGGATCCGGCCGGTCTCGGTAGGTGTGGGCATGCCCCGACGATACACGCGGAGGCGCGGCCGGGAACGCCACGACGGACGGGCCCAGACCCGTCCGTCGCGAGGAGGTGCGCCTGATCGATGCCCCTGGCGGTGGGCATCCGGGCGCGGTGTTGGTCGGCGAGGGCCCCGCCGCGGGACCCGTGGGATCAGAAGCCGATGGCGTCCCTGACGAGCACGACCGCGACCCGGCCGGGCAGGTCGCCGCGGATGATGAGCGTCTTGTTCTGTGCGGTGTGCACGCCGTAGGCCTGGAGCGCACGAGCGTCCTCGAGCGGCACGACATGCTCGTCGATGCGCTGGAACGCGGTCGCGAGGTCGGGCACGATCTTCTGGCTGCCGACCACCAGCACGACCTTGCCCGCGCCCCCCGCGTACTGGCCGAGCTGGCTGCCGCTCATCGAGCTGGCGAGCAGCACCCCGTCCTCGGTCAGCGCATGGACGCTGCCGATGACGACGTCCGGGCCGGAGCCGAGCTGGCGGATCTGCTTGCCCTGCGTGGCGCGGTCCATGGACCAGAGCAGCGGGCGCAGCGCGGTGTACTCGGCGCGCTCGACGAGCGCCTCGCCGATCCCCAGCTCATCGACGGTCTTCGAGGAGGCCTGGTTGACATCCGAGCCGTCGGGGATGAGCCCGAGGGCGAGCTCGCGCGCCTGCTCGCGGTCCTCGGCGATGCGGACCTCGTAGCCGCGGGCGCGCAGCGCCTCCGCGGTGCGATCGATGACCTCGTCCGACGCGGGTGCGTCGAACTCCGTCGTGGTCGGGATGAGGGTGGCGGTGGACATGGTGCGGTCTCGCTCCGTGGTTCCTGGCCGGATCGGGCGGTCCCTGCGCAGCCCGGCCTTACGTCGTAAGTCGTACGAAGCATACAGCGTAAGGCCGATGACTGTCAACGCCGACTCGTGCAGGACGGCCGGCCGGTGCGCGCGGGGCGCGGAGGGTCGCGGCTACACTCGGGTCGTGGGCCTGACTCGCATCATCATCGGGGGAGTGGCGCTGGTCGCCGCGGCGCTCATCGTTCCGGGCATCCAGCTCGAGTGGGGCGACGAGCCGATGCGCACCGCGATCGTGCTGGCGGTCCTCGCGGTGCTGTTCGGCGTCATCAACGCGTACATCAAGCCCATCCTGCGGGTGGTCAGCCTGCCCGTGAACCTGTTCTCGATGGGCCTCGTGTCATTCGTGGTCAACGCGAGCCTGCTGCTCCTCCTGGCGTGGCTCGTGGACCGGATCTGGGAGCCGGTGCTCCACCTGGGCGACTTCCCGCCGACCCTCGACATCGAGGCGCTCACCGCGGCCGTGGCGGGGTCCATCGTCATCAGCATCGTGACGACCATCCTGTCCGTGCTGACGCCAGACTGACACGCGCGGAGGCACCCCACCACGTGAGCACCACGGACCGCCCGCGCGTCAGCTCGGGCTCCCCGTACGAGGCACCCATCGGCTTCTGCCGCGCCATGCGCGTCGGCGACCGGGTCGTGGTGTCGGGGACCGCACCGGTGTGGCCAGATGGCGAGGTCGACCCCGACCCGGAGGAGCAGGCCAGCCGCTGCTTCGAGATCATCACGGACGCCCTGTCCGCCCTCGGCGCGAGTGCATCGGATGTCGTGCGCACCCGGATGTACCTCACCGACCCGGCCGACTGGGAGGCGGTGGGGCGGGCCCACGGCGCGATCTTCCGGGACGTCCGGCCCGCCGCGACGATGGTGGTGGTCGCTGCGCTCCTCGATCCACGCTGGAGGGTCGAGATCGAGGCCGAGGCCGTCATCGGCTAGGATCGACCCGATGGCGCGACGCATCCTCGAGTTCACGGAGCCGGACCGGTTCGCGGCTGGCGCGATCGGTCGGCCCGGGCAGCGGACGTTCTTCCTGCAGGCCGTGGACGGCCGGCGCATCGCATCGGTCGTGCTGGAGAAGGTCCAGGTGGCCCTGCTCGCCGACCGCATCGCCGCGATCCTCACCGAGCTCCGCGAACGGGACGTCGATGGCGCACCCGACGAGGATGCGGACGAGCTCCCGAACGATGACGACCGCCCGCTCGACGAGCCCATCGGCGAGGCCTTCCGGGTCGCCTCGCTGACCATCTCGTGGGATGGCGAGGCTTCCGACATCACGGTCGAGGCGCGTTCCGGCTACGGCGAGGAGGACGAAGAGGTCGAGGACGACCCCGACGAGATCCCGGATGACGCCCCCGAGGGTCCCGACGTGCTCCGGGTCCGGCTCGATGGCGCCTCTGCCCTGGGGTTCGCGCGCCGCGCCGCCCGCGTGGTGGCGGCGGGTCGGCCACCCTGTCCCTTCTGCGGCCAGCCACTCAACCCGGAGGGCCACGTGTGCGTCCGGACGAACGGGTACCTCAACTGACCCACGGCGAGGGTGACCGCCGCCCCTGGGCGGCCGGCTCGCCCATCGACACGGCGGACGCGCTCGCGCTGCTCCGGGAGGGCGAGCTGGAGGTCGTCGGGCGGGTCCGCGATGCCTCGAACCTGGTCCTGCTCTGCGAGATCGGGGTCGGTCCGCGGGAGGCCGACGCTGAGGCCGGTGAGCGGCGGACCTTCCACGTCGCCTACAAGCCCATCCGGGGCGAACGACCGCTCGACGACTTCCCGTCGGGCACGCTCGCGGCGCGCGAGGAGGCCGCCTGGTGGGTGTCCGAGACGCTGGGATGGCGCGTCGTGCCGCCCACGATCGTGCGTGACGGGCCGGCCGGACGAGGCGCGGTGCAGCTCTGGATCGATACCGACGACCACGTGGACGTCCTTCGGATGATCCTCGTGCGCGACGATCGGCTGCGCCCGATGGCGGTGTTCGATGCCCTCGTCAACAACGCGGACCGCAAGGGTGGGCACCTGCTCGTGACCGAGGATGACGAGGTCCACGGGGTGGACCATGGCATCTGCTTCGCGGTGGAGCCCAAGCTCCGCACGGTGTTGTGGGGCTGGCGCGGCGAACGGCTCACCGGTGCCGAGCGGACCGACATCGAGCGCGTATGCAGCGGTCTCGACGGCGCGCTGGGCGACCGGCTGACGGATCTGCTGAGCGCCCGCGAGATCGACGCGCTCCGGACGCGCGCGCAACGGCTGCTCGCCGACGGCACGCTCCCCCTCCCCGACCCGTACGCACACGTCATCCCCTGGCCGCCGTTCTGATAGGCGGCTGGCATACACCCAGCACGAACGAGCGGCGCGCGATCATCGTCGATCGCGGGTAAGGTTTCCGACGCCGACCCCCGACGCCCCAGCGGAGGTGCCCCATGCCCGTCCTCGCCCGAGGCGCGATGCGCGCCCTCATGACCGCCGTGTCGGTCGCGCTCCTGGGCTCTGCGCTGGTGGTGACACCCGCGGCCGCCGGGAGCGTCAGGTTCTCGACCGTGCTGTCCGGCTACAGCAGCCCGGTGCTGGTGACCGCCCCGCGCGGGAGCAGCAGGACGATCTTCATCGTGGAGCGTGTCGGGCGCATCCGGGTCGCGACGTACAGCGGCGGGTCGTATCACAAGGCCGGCACGTTCCTCGACATCCGCGGCCCCGTGAACTCGAGCGGCGGCGAGCAGGGACTGCTCGGGCTGGCGTTCGACCCGGACTACTCCAGCAACCGCCGGTTCTATGTCAGCTACACCGTGGGCGACGGTGACCTGGTCGTCGCGGAGTACCGGCGCTCGACCTCGAGCAGCATCCGCGCCAACTCGGGGTCGCGGCGCCAGGTCCTGCGCGTCAACCATCCGGGCCACGAGAACCACAACGGCGGCATGCTCGCGTTCAAGGGCGAGTACCTGTACATCAGCACGGGCGATGGCGGTGGCGCGGGCGACCCGGGCAACAACGCCCGCGACACGAGCAGCCTGTCCGGCAAGATCCTGCGGATCAGGCCGCGGCCTGCTGGGGGTCGTGCCTATGGCATCCCCTCGAGCAACCCGTTCGTGGGTCGGTCAGGGAGCGACCTGGTCTGGTCGTATGGGTTGCGCAACCCGTGGCGGTTCTCGTTCGACCGCTCCAATGGCGACCTGTGGATCGGCGATGTCGGCCAGTACCGCTTCGAGGAGGTCAACCTCCACAGCAGCGGCAGGGGCGTCAACTTCGGCTGGGATCGCTGCGAGGGGTTCCGGCGCTACCCGACGGGGGGTGCCTGCACGACCGGCAGGCGACCCCTGAAGGCGTACAGCCACGGAAGCTCGCACTGCTCCATCACCGGCGGCTATGCCTACCGCGGCCCCGGCGACACCTCGTGGCACGGGCGCTACATCTACGGCGACTACTGCTCCGGCCACGTGTGGGTCATCAGCAAGTCAGGCTCGACGCGTGTCAGCCGCGACACGGGCTACAACATCTCGGGCTTCGGCGAGGACGGCTCGGGCCGGCTGTTCCTGGTCGACCTCGGGGGCAGCATCCGGCGCGTCGACTTCACCGGCACGCCCTAGGCGCGTCAGCGGCGGTTCACGGCGCGATGGTGAGATCGCAGCTCCCGCTCGCCTCGGTGAACGTGTCCACGCGGATGCGCACCGTCGCCGTCCATGTACCCGTGAAGGGCATCGCGGCGGCGCCCGTCCAGCCGTGGTGGCTCGATGTCAGCGGCACCTCGAGGGCGGCGCCCTCGGCGTAGGGATGCTCGAGCTCGAGCGTCACGCCCTCGACGGTCGCTGCAGGGCCGGTCACGGTCAGCGTGTTGGTGCCCGGGGTGCCCGGGTCCGCGACCACGGTGATGCCGGTCTCGCCCACCGCCATGGCGCATCGGGGTGACCCTACCTGGTGGTCCCCGTGGACGGCGTGCGTGCCGTGGGGACCCACGAGCGTGAGCGCGGACGACAGTGCCGCGACGACCACGAGCAGGCAGGCATCGAGCAGGAACAGGCGCCGGTAGTGGCGCCGGCCGGCGCCGTTGGTCAGCCCGCGCCGGCCGAGCGCGCCCATGAGCGCGGCGAGCGCGACCACGGCCAGCTTCACGAGCACGATCCAGACGTACGTGGTGATGCCGCTCGCCAGGCCATCGGTGAGCAGCAGCGCGGACGCTGACCCGCCGAGGATGACCAGGAACAGCGTGAGGGTCGCGGTCCTCGAGAAGCCGCGCACCACGCCGAGGGCGTCCGGCTGGTCCGGCACGCTGCGATCCCACAGCATGAGCGCCACGGCCGGCGCGGCACCCAGCCACGTGACACCCGCGAGGAGATGGATGACGAGCGTGACGCTCGTGAGCGGCGATCCTGCAGCGTGCCCGCCGACCGCGAGCGTGGCGACGGCGAGGAGCGAGGATAGCAGCGCCAGGCGCTCGCGGGCGGGCCGCACGAGGAGCGACCCGACGGCCAGCAGCACGAGCGCGAGGCGGGTGATCGCGGACAGCGCGTAGCCCGTGGAGAGCCAGGCGGAACCGGCATCCGACGCCTCGACCAGCAGCCATGCGCTGCCCCCGATCGCGGCCACCGCCAGGGCGATCCGCGGGAGGAGCGCGACGCGCCGGGTCCGCGCGCCGAGCGCGACCCATGCGAAGAGCGCACCAGCCCCAGCGAGCAACGCGAGGTCAGCGAGACCCCGAGCCAGCCATAGCGCGGTCTCGAGCGACGAGGGCGTGATGGATGGCTGGGGACGCGCCGCCGCGTCCGCGTCCCCGACCGCGAACGTGGCCGAGCCATGGACCACGTGGCCGTCCTCGCTGACGATCGACCAGGCCATCACGTACCAGCCATCGGGCAATGGCTCGATGGCCTGGCTCACGACGGTCCCGGTGTCGACCTCGTCACCGACATCAGCCAGCGACCCATCCGGCTTGACCACCCGCAGGCCACCCGGCGCGAGCGTGACGGGCTCGTTGAAGGTGACCGAGACGACCGGTGGGCTCGCGGGCAGCCGGGCCCCATCCACCGGGTCGGTCGCCACCACCCCGGCGTGCGCGCTCACGCCGAGCGGCACGAGCAGGAGCAGGCTGCAGACGAGGACCAGGAGCGCGACGGGGAGCCGCGCGACGCGCATCCCCATCGACCGTCGTCCCCGCGCTCGGGGACCGGGCATCAGTGGTCTTCGGCAGGCTCGCCGACGGTCACCGAGGGGGCCGGGAAGTCGAGCTCCTCGGGATCCTGGCCCTCGGCCGGGATCTCGATCCACGCAGCCTCGGCGGCGCCGCAGCGCTGCACGACCGGGAAGTAGAGCACCGCACCGGGTGTCTCGGGGAACACGGCCAGCATCTGGAAGTCGACGTATTGGCCGTCCGGCAGGGGGCCGCCAGTCCAAAGCACGACACCGGCCTCGGGGTGCTCGGCAGGCTCCGCCGACGCATCCGGGGCCACCGAAGCCCCGGCCGCTGCTCGAGGCTCGGTCTCAGCGGTCCAGCCGGCCAGCCACCTGGGCTTGACGCCGGTCACCCCTTCGGGGATCTGGATCATGACGCTATCGGTCGCCGCGCCGTCGCAGCCGTGACCGACACGGAAGCTGATCTGCGTGCCGTGGCCGCCGCTGGGCACGGACTCGCCGTCGATGATCGCGACATGCGCCGACGCCGGCACGGCGACCGCGAGCATGAGGGTCGCGCCGGTGATGGCGCAAGCGAGGCGCCGGGAACGGATGGATCGCATCGAGCTGTCTCCTTGCGTGCGTCGCGATGGGTCGTCGCAGTCCTATTCGCGACGACCGGACGCTTGGGTCACACGGATACGGTGATCGCGATCCGGGGTGGCGGCGCCCTGCTCTGGCATGGCCGCGAGAGGCGACCTACCGCCGTGGAGCGGAGGCGGATGGCGATGAGCGGCGCCCGGCGTGATGGGCGCGGTCGCGCGGCGCGGAGCGACGCGCTGGCTCCGGCGAGCCCCCGGCTGGCCGCCGATCCCAGCCACGCGGTGATGACCTGCGCCGCGATGCCCACGACGAGGATGAGCCACAGGCCGTGGTCCGCCAGGGCATGCCACAGGTCGAGCGGCGAGTACCCGGCCAGCGTCCGCTCACCGAGCTCGACCGCCACGAACGCGGCGACCTGGATGAGCAGGAGCCGGTGAAAGCGGACGTCGCGCGGTCCGCTGGTGCGTGCCGCGAGCCAGCCACCCACGGCCACGAAGCCCAGCGCGAGCACCAGGGCCGGCTGGAGCATCCCTAGCCATGCGTGCCCGGACCCGGCGAGCTCAGCCGCGTGGACATGAGCGTCCGGGAACACCAGGTCATATGCCGCGACATGACCCACGAGCAGGCCGATGACGGCCCACCCCACGGTCGCCACGGCGAGGCCGCGCCCCTTGGTCAATGATCCATCGACCGCTGCGGTGGTGGCGAGACCCCCTCGGCCTGGATGCCACCCAGCGAATGGGTGGTCATCAGGACCTCCAGCATCTCGACGGCGGAGCCGGGCTCCACCCGCACCGGCGAATGCGATGTGCCGTTGCCCAGGACGACCGTGCGCACCAGCGCATCGCCCTGGTCGCCCATCGTCAGGCCGGCCGCGAGCGAGTCCCGCAGCGTCCGGACCTGGTCCCCCGTGAGCGTGAGCCGCTCGAGGTCGTCGCCGTGGCGCATCGTGACCTTGCCGTCGTCGAGCACGGTGAGCTCCTCGTGGAAGCCGTCCGGCCACGCGCGCTGGTACGTGACCAGTGCCGAGGCCTGGCTGCCACCACACGCCACCACGCTCATCGCCAGCAGCAGCGTCGCGAGGGCGACGACGAGCCGTCGCGCAGGAGGCGCGGTCATGCGGCCTCCGCCGGAGCGGCCCGAAGCGCCGCGAGTGCCAGGACCCACGTCACGATCACGAGGACAGCGTACGTCACGCACCAGATGCAGACGGCACCGATGACCGCCAGCTCGAGGTACGTGAGCCATGCGATGACCGGCAGGTTGATGAGGCCGACCGCGTAGGCCAGCATCAGACCACGCCGGTCGTCACGCAGCCACCACAGCGAGGACCCGGCCAGGAGCGCGGCCGCACCGGCCATCCCGAAGGCAGCGACCGGGATGCCCAGGAACTCCGAGTAGCGGCTGTTCTCGACCGTCTCGCATCCCGAGAGCACCGCGCACACCGGGGCGGTGCCGCTGAGCTTGACCCACGTGAGGTACGCGGCGACCAGCAGCGCGAGGAACGACAGCGCCGCCATGACCGGACCGATGCGAGCGCGGGTCATCCGCCTGCCGCCGGCGTGATGCTCGCGAGGTGCTCGTCGAGGTACTCCGCGAGGGCGCTGTAGGGCGGTGCACCGGCATGCGGCATGCCGTCGATGACCAGCGTCGGGGTGGAGCTGACGCCCGCCTGCGCGCCCGCCCGCGTCTCGGACTCGACCGCATCGATGAACGCCGGGTCGTCGAGCGCAGCAAGGAACGCGTCCCGGTCGATGCCCAGCGACACAGCCATGTCGGCGAGCACGTTGCGGTCGAACGCGCCCTCGTTCTCACCGTCCTGGTTGTGGAACAGC
>JBEVIK010000207.1:0-6320 GCA_040510715.1 Candidatus Limnocylindrales bacterium | reverse complement strand
GCGAGCGTGCCCGGACCGCTGGCATCACCGAACCAGTTGCACTCGGCGTCGATGCTGCCGGGGATGACGAGGGTCGCATGCAGAGCCACGCCGAAGGCGCTGGGGCCGACCGCCAGGTCGTTGTTGTGGACCTCGGCCTGGGCCCAGGACGCGTCGGCCTGGAAGAAGACCGCGGCGTTGTCGATGCCCGCGGCGGTGAGGCCGCCGATGCGGTTGTGGTGGATGGACAGGCCGGGGGCGTTGCCCTCGATGCCGATGGCGTGGACCCACCCGCCAGCGAGGTCGCTGATGGTGTTGCCGCTGATGGTCAGCTGCGCGTGACCGCCACCGGTGACGCCGTTGTTGTGCTGGATGCCGTACGCGCCCCGGACGCTCGTGACACCCGTGATCACGTTGCCGTGGACCAGGATGCCCGTGCTCGGGTCGGTCGCCGTCGAATCACCCACATAGATGCCCTTGGCCGAGCCATGGCTGGAGACCGTCTCGATCCGGTTGTCCGTGACGCTCACGTCGTCCGGTCCGTGCTCCAGGTAGATCGCCTGTGCGTTCGTGCTGTTGCTCGCGGGTGACGTGCTGGTGATGTCGCTGACGATGGTCCTGGTGACCACCGCGCCATCGCCGTCGGTCGTGACGAGGATGCCCGTCAGGGAGCCGGTGTGGATCGGGGTCGTGACCGAGAAGCCGTCGAAGCGGACATCCTCGGCGGTGATCGTCACGCGGCCGCTGATGGTCGCCTCGGTGGCGGCACCGAAGGTGCGGCCGGCGACGGCCACGCCCGCCTGGGCGCCGAGGAGCTGGAGGTCGGTGACATGCGCATCGACATCCGCCTCGTACAGGCCCTCGTGGACGTACACGGTGCTCCCGGAGACCATGTCGATGGCCTCCTGGATACGCGGAGCGGAGCCGACCTGGGCACCGCCGCGGACCACGTCGAGCGACGAGAAGTCGCCCTGGAAGCCGAAGCTGCCGTTCGTGTCCGTTCCCGTGTGCAGGTACGGGGTGTAGTCGACGCTGCCGGAGATGGCGGCGGCCACGGTCGCCTCGACCGTCGTGCCCCACCAGTTGCCCGACGCGTCCGCGGCGCCTGGCAGGCCGACCGCGCGGAAGTTCGTGGCATTGGCGGTGATGGAGTTGCCGAGGACCGTGGCGCCATAGCTGGCCGCGTCACCGCGGTCGAAGCCGGGCGTGCCCTGGGTGTTCGAGACCTGGCCCGCCTGGGCCTGGATGCCCACGTCGTTGCCGGTGACGATGTTCTGGGTGACCGTGTGACCAGTGCCCTCGACCACGACCCCGAAGCCGTCGCCGGTCCCGCCGACGACGTATCCGCTCACGAGGTTGGTACGCACCACGACGCCATCCGGCTGGGCCGGGTTCAGCGCGCTCGGGCTGCGTCGGAAGACCGCGATGCCGGCGTGGTCACGGGTGTCGGTGGCACCGGTGGTGCGGCTCACCGTGTTGTCCCGGACGACCACGCTGCCAGCGCCGCTGGAGCTGCCGTTGCCGTCCGCGTTCTTGATCTCGATGCCGAAGCGGCCATTGTCGGTGACGGTGTTGCCGGCGACCAGGTTGGCGCCGGGGCCCTGGGCACCCAGCACGCCGATGCCGGAGTCGACATTGCCCACCACGGTGTTGCCCGTGATGGTCAGGCCCGTGACATTGCCGTCGTTGATGTCGATGCCCACCAGGCCATTCGCGTTGGCGGTGACACCGGTGATGGAGACGTTCGACTTGGGGCCGTCCCAGATCACGATGCCGCGCCCGGCCGGCACGGTCGTACCTGCGTTGGCGTTGCTGGAGTACACGCCGCCATCGATGGTGAGGTCCGACAGGCCGGCGATGGCCGACGCGAACAGGCCGTCCGCGGAGTTGCCGGTGCTCTGGACATCGACCACGGACACGCCGTCGAGCAGGCTGTCCGTGCCGCCGCCGAGGCGCACGCCGACTTCGTAGCCCTGGATCGCAAGGTTCTCGAGGGTGACGCCGTCGCCGGTGATCAGGATGCCGTTGCCGGTCGCGGCGCCGCCGTCATCGACGAGCGGGACGCTCGGGCCGTAGCCCTCGACCGTGATGTCCGCCTTGTCCACGATCGCCTGCTCCGGGTAGGTGCCGGAATGGACGTGCACGGTGTCGCCCGCCTGGGCGATCTGGACACCCGCTGGGCGCGTGGTGGTCGTCCGCCAGTCGATGCGACCACCGAGCTGGCGGGCGTTGGTGAATGCATAGCCGGCCGACGAGTAGGCGAACGAGCGCAGGTCGCCCGTGCTCCCCTCCTCCACCCACACGAGGCGGGTGAAGGTGTTGTCGTCGCGGATGGCCTGCCAGTCCAGCTGGCTCTCGTCGTAGACGTCGGTCGCGCGGATGTTGATGTCCGCCGGCCCGAAGGTGTTGCCGGTGATGACCGCGCCACCGACCGGATGGGTGTACCAGGGCACGCCGCCCGGGCCAGCCGCGCCACGGAAGCTGATGAACAGGCCCGTGGGGGCGGAGACGAAGGTGTTATCCGTGATGTGTCGGCCGTTCTCGGGGTGGCCGTATCCGGTGCCGCTCGCGATGGTGACCTGGTTGTCGCCGGCGAAGCGGTTGCCCTCGATGGTGAAGGTCGCGATGGAGGAGGTCTGGCTGCCGGTGTCGTACAGCCAGTCGTTGAGGTACACCGACCCCAGCGTGTCGTTGACGTAGCTGTCGAGGAGCGAGAAGCCGTCCCCGATGACCTCGAAGGTCTTGTTGCTGCTCGGGCTGTTGGTGCCGAACTCAAGACCCTGGAAGGTCGCGTCGGACCCCACCACGAAGGTGCCCGAGAAGCCGAAGTTGTTGGTCGCGTTGGTGGTGATGCGGGCGAGCGTGCCCGCGCTCGAGGTGATGGGCGCGTCGGCCGCGTCCACGCCCCGGACGGTCACGCCGTCACGGTCCGTGCCCACGTAGAGCCCGAACTGGTAGGTGGGGCCGGGGACCGTGGTGGTGCGGCCGGTGGCCGTCTCGGAGTAGACGCCGGGCGCGACATCCACGAGGCCGTTCGCGATGGTGGTGTCGATGCCCTCCTGGATCCGGCCCTCGGTGCCGAGCTGGGTGCCCAGCGTGTGGACCTTGAGGTGGTCCACGGAGCCCTGGAAGCCGGCTGAGCCGGAGGTGTCGGTACCGACCGTGAGGACGGGTGTGAAGTCCACCTGGCCGGTGATGTCGCTCGCCGCGACGGCTGTCGTGCCCCACCAGTTCGCCGATGCGTTCACGGCGGTGGGATAGCTGTTGGTGACTCGCTTGCCGGTGATGCCCGAGAAGCTGTTGTCGCGGATGACGACCGTGGCGCCGTTGAGCTGCGCCGTGATGCCGTCTCCGGGCGTGTCGAGGACGGTGACGCCGTCCGTGACGCCACTCACGACGTTGTGATGGATGGTCACGTTGTTGGAGCCGCGGATGCGGAAGCCCGTCGCGGTGCCCGAGATGGTGTTGGCGTCGAACTCGGTCGTGCCATACACGTTCGGGTTCGGGTAGCCCCACGTGCCCAGCGATGCGCTGGTGCCGGTGCCGGTCACGCTGTTGCCACGGACCACGCCGTCCTTCGCCTGGGTCGCGGCGGTGAACCGGAAGTCACCGTCGATGACGTTGTCCTGGAACAGGAAGGCGTCGGTGCCGGGGTTGACGTAGAAGGCGCGGGTGCCCGCGGCGCCGAGGGGCTCGAAGTGGTTGTCGGTGACGGTCAGGGAGTCGGTGTCGGCCGCCAGGTCCCAATAGGTCAGGACGCCGATGCCGTCGTCGCCGTTGGAGCCGGACCCGACGAGGCCCACCCGGACGACGTTGTCCGTGATGACGATGTCGCCGAGGTTCGGCAGGATCGTGATGTTCGATGCGGCGAGCGTGGTCGCGGAGCCATCGAAGCCCTCGATGGTGAACCCATCGACGGTCACGTCGTGCCCGGCGATGGTCAGCGAGCCGAGGTAGGTGGGACCGGTCTGGAGGTCGATGGTCGTGACGCCCGGGCCGTTCTCGGACTCGAGTGTCAGTGACTTGGTGATGTTGGGGCTCTCGGCGTAGGTGCCGTCATCCACGTGGACCGTGCCGCCGGCCTGGACGGTGGCGATGGCCGCCTGGATCGTCTTCTTGGCGTCGGCGTAGCTGGTGCCGCCGTTGAGGTCGTTCCCCGACGGGCTGACGAAGCAGTCCGTGGTGCACTGCGGGGTGTCCTCGAAGTCGTACTGGGTCGTGACCCCGTTGACGCCCACGCGGACTGCGTCCACGTTGCCATCGAACGAGGCCCAGCCGGAGCCGGCCTTGAGCGCGATGCCGCTCGCGGGGTCCCGGTGGATGCCCGCGTCGGGATAGGCGACGAGGAGCTGGGCGAGCGTGCAGGGGGTCGCCTGGACACAGGTCGCTGCAGGCGTCACCGAGTCGGGCCGGGTGACCCACCACTTGCCGGCGAGCGCATCCCATGTCTGCCACGCGCCCTGGACGACCCCACCACCATGGGTGTGATACGGCTCGTAGACGAGCCGACCCTGGAACCCCTCGTTGGCGTCGGTCAGGTCGAAGTCGAGGGCGAGCTGGAGCGCGATGGCGAGGTTGTTGCCGCCATCCACGGAGCCGCGGAAGGTGCTGTAGACGAGCTCGTTGATGGAGTCGAGACGCGTCCCGCCGGTGCTGGGGACCCGTCGGAGCGCGTGACCCTGGCTGGGCGTCGAGACCGCGAGGCGCGCCGAGCCATGACCGAGGGGCTGGCCGGCAGGGCCCGCGACGTACGTGCCGAGGGGTCCGCCGGCAAGGTTCTCATCCACGAAGGCCCAGCCCTGCGAGGCGGCTGCCGTGACGACGGCCGTGGACTCGCTGCCGCCCGAGGTCACGACCTCGATGGCGGGCACATATCCGGTCCAGCCGCTATCGAAGGCCAGGCCAGCCGGTCGGCCGCTGAACGTGCTGTCCCACAGGAGCGTGCCCGCGTTGACGTCGCTGCCGCGGGTGGGTGCGGCTGCGGGCAGCCCGAAGTTGAAGCTGTTGTAGGGCCCGTTGGCGGCGAGCGGGGTCGCACCATAGGTCTGGGTGTCGAAGCTCAGCGTGACGGCGATGCGCGACGGCAGGGTCACGGCGGCCGCCGACAGGTCGAAGGTCAGGGGCACGAACTGGCCGCTGAAGCAGGACGTGGTGTCGCTGTCGCTGACGGGGCTCCACTTGCCGGGCCCGCAACCGGTGGTGTCGGGGTGCCGCCAGGGGACGAGCTTCGGCTCGGTCGCCTGGGCGAGGAGGGTGCCCACGACAGGCGCGGTGACGGGTCCGCTGACCGCGTACACCTTGACGGTGAACGGGTGCGTCCAACCGCTCGGATCGCTCCACGCGGCGGGAACGGTGTAGCCGGGCACATCCGCCTGGCGGGCCCACGTGCTGGCGCCGATGGTGACGTTATCGAGCGTTCGGCCACCCGAGCCGAGCCACACGTCGTCCCCGAACTCGCGCGTCGAGGTGGCCTGGAAGCCGAGGCTGGGGTAGTTCGGTGCCGTCGGCGACGGGATCGAGTCGTACACGACCGAGGGGCCAGCCGCGGCGACGGGCGCCGCGACACCCGCGAGCGCCAGGAGCACTGTCGCCATGACGAACGAGGCCGCCGCCGCGACCGACCGATGCTTGTGC
Source organism: Candidatus Limnocylindrales bacterium (assembly GCA_040510715.1). Classification (GTDB taxonomy): domain Bacteria; phylum Chloroflexota; class Limnocylindria; order Limnocylindrales; family CSP1-4; genus JAFMJV01. Next base: position 707 of record JBEVIK010000207.1, on the reverse strand, counting down.
ATGCCCGCCTTGAACCTCCGTGCGCCTGCCGCTTCGCAGCCACAGGCGCACGCGGGCGCTCGGTCGGTGGGCGCGAGGAAGCACGACGTGATGCGTGACGACAGGTGTTCGCCGACCCGGTCGGGCGTGGCACCCGTGCGACTACTCGAGTGGGTGCGATATCTGGGCGCACCCCACATGACTGACCTTGACCATACGGGCCCCATCGGTACCGCCGCTATGGGCCGAACCTCCTATCGGTCGGCCGCACGGCGCTGGGGGCCTCCATGGCGCGGGCTGACGATGGCACCCGCCGGTGTCACCTAGGCTGTCACGATGTCACGGGTCATCGCGCGCCTCGTCGATGCCGCCCTGCGCGTGCCGGCACCCCTGCGCTGGCTCGCGGTCGTGGCATGGGCGGCGATGATCTTCCTGGCTTCGAACCAGCCGGGTCTCGCGGTCAGCGAGGACCCGGGCGTGGATCGGCCGTTGCGCCAGGTGGCGCACATCGGGGTCTATGCGGTGCTGGCGTCGCTGCTGACATGGGGCCTCACCGGCCGCCGACACCCGACGCCCAAGCTCGCGCTGCTGGGCGGCGCGCTCGCCCTGATCTACGGCATCAGCGATGAGTGGCACCAGACCATGGTGCCGACCCGGACCGGGCGTCCCGAGGACCTGGTCTGGGATGGCGTAGGCGCCATGATCGCGGTCGCGGTCATCGCGTTCCT
>JBEVIK010000206.1:0-13822 GCA_040510715.1 Candidatus Limnocylindrales bacterium | reverse complement strand
GCGCGGCAGGGAGATGCGGCTGCACCAGGAGCGGGTGCTGGGCGTGGGCGGGGTCCGGGCGCTCCGAGCGCTGGGCATCGAGCCCGCCGCGTGGCACCTCAACGAGGGGCATTCGGCGTTCCTGCTGGTCGAGCGCGCGCGCGAGCTCGTCGCGAGGGGGGTCCCGCTCCAGGCCGCCCTGGCGCAGGTCCGGGAGCACTCGGTGTTCACCATCCATACCCCGGTCTCGGCCGGCAACGAGCGGTTCGAAACGGACCTCGTGCGCAGGGTGGCGAGCCCGTTCCTGGCGCCGTCCGGCGTGGACATCGAGCGCATCCTCGAGGTGGGCCGGGGGCCCGACGGCGACCCCGGCCAGTTCGACATGACCGGCTTCTCGCTGCGCACGTCGCACCGTGCCAACGCAGTCAGCCAGCTCCACGCCGAGACCGCGAACGAGACGTGGCAGGAGGTCGTGGGGCAGCCCATCCTGGGCATCACCAACGGCGTGCACCCCGGTACCTGGCTGGGTGGGCCCATCCGGGAGCTGTACGGGCTGGTCGGCGCCGACCTCGACAAGCAGGACGATGACCGGCCCAAGGACCGCTTCTGGGATCGCCTGCCGCGCCTGTCCGACGAGAAGCTGTGGGACGCCCACCTGGAGCAGAAGCTGGAGCTCGCCCTGTTCGCCCGGGGCCGGCTGCGGACCCAGTGGGCGCGGCACGGTGAGGCGCCCTCGGAGCTCGCGGAGGTCGAGCGCCTGCTCGACCCCTCCATCCTGACCATCGGCTTCGCGCGCCGGTTCGCGACCTACAAGCGCGCGGGCCTGCTGTTCACCGACGAGGAGCGCCTGGCGCGGCTGCTGTGGGACGAGGAGCGTCCGGTCCAGATCGTGTTCGCGGGCAAGGCGCATCCCGCCGACCGCCCGGGCCAGGGCGTCATCCAGCAGATCTTCGCGCGCAGTCGCTCGCAGCGCCTCAAGGGTCGGGTGATGGTGCTCGAGGACTACGACATCCGCATCGGGCGGTACCTGGTCCAGGGGGTCGACGTCTGGCTCAACAACCCACGCCGTCCCCTCGAGGCCTCCGGCACCAGCGGCATGAAGGCGGCCATGAACGGCGTCGTCAACTGCTCCGTGCTCGATGGCTGGTGGGACGAGGGCTGGACCGGCGACAACGGCTGGGCCATCGGCGAACGCGAGACGGACCCGGACGAGGCGGCTCAGGACTGGGCCGATGCCCAGTCGCTGTACCAGCTGCTGGAGCAGGAGATCGTGCCCCGCTGGTACGACCGCGACGCAGCCGGGCTGCCGCGCCGCTGGCTGGGCACGATGCGCAAGTCCATGGCCAGCACGGTGTGGCGGTTCTCGACGGCCAGGATGCTCGAGGAGTACGTGGAGCAGATGTACCTGCCGGCGGCCAACGGCACACCGGTGCCGGAACCGGTCGGAGCAGGCGCGACCAGCCGCTCCTAGGTCCGCTCACCGCCTGAGCGCGACGTCCCACTCCGGGCGAACCGGGACCGGCTCGACCGCGGGCCCAACCCGAGGTGCCGCGACGCACCGTAAGGATGTGCCCTGTCACGGCTCCGGCCGACCCGGCAGCGTTCCGCTTGCTACGATCGGTGGCGCATGACCCACGCTCCTGCGCGGCCTGATGTCGGGTCGCCGGTCGACGGCCCCGACCCGCGCGTCGAGCTGCGCCCGGCGCTCCTGGTCCACGGCCACTTCTACCAGCCCGCTCGTGAGGACCCCTTCACGGGCCTCGTGCCCCGTGACCCCTCGGCGTCACCCGCGCACGACTGGAACGACCGCGTGGCGCAGGAGGCCTACGCGCCCAACGCCGCGCTGGGCAACTTGGGGAGGATGGGCTGGGACCTCGGGCCCACCATCGCCCGATGGCTCCGGGAGCAGCGGCCCGAGCTCCACGACGCGATGATGGGCCAGGCCCGCCCGGGCAGTGTCATGGCACAGGCCTACCACCACGCCATCCTGCCGCTCGCGTCGGTCCGCGACCGCCGCACCGAGATCCGGTGGGCGCTCCGGGACGTCGAGCTGCGCACCGGACGCCGTCCGCACGGCCTGTGGCTGCCCGAGACCGCCGTCGACCGGGCGACCCTGCGCGTCGCGGCCGAGGAAGGGGTCGGCTGGACCATCCTCGCGCCGTGGCAGGCGGGCGAGGGGGTCGATGTCCGGGCACCCGCCCGGATCGACCTCGGTCACGGCCTCCACGTGGTCGTGCTGTTCTACGACGCGGGGCTCTCGACGGCGGTCAGCTTCGACCCGGGCGCCACGGCCGATGCCGACGCGTTCGCGCGCGAGACCGTGCTCCCGCGCCTGGACGGCGCGCGGTCGGAGGGCGAGCCGGGCATGGCCCTCATCTGCACCGATGGGGAGCTGTACGGTCACCACCAGCCCTTCCGTGACCTGTTCCTGGAGCGGCTGCTGAGCGTCAGCGCGAGTCATACGTCCACGGCCGCCATGACCCCCGGCGAGTGGCTCGCCAGGAGGGACCCGGCCGACCTGGCGCCGGGCACCATCGTGGAGCGCACGAGCTGGTCGTGCCATCACGGCATCGCCCGCTGGACGGGGCCGTGCGGCTGCACCGCGGACGGCGGCTGGAAGGCACCGCTGCGCCAGGCGTTCGACCGCATCGCGGGCGCCATCGACACCGCGACAGAGGGTCACCTCGCGGCACGGGGTATCGATGCGTGGGCCGCACGTGACCGGTACGCCGACGTCGCGAGCGGGTACATGGCGCCGGACGCGTGGGTCTCGGACGAGCTCGCGCGAGCCGACGATGGCGCGGGGAGTGACGCCGCTCGATCGCTCGCGGCCCTCATGGCGGCGCAGGCATCGCGGCTCGCGATGTTCGCGAGCTGCGGCTGGTACTGGGACGACCCGCGGCGACTGGAGACGCGCCAAGTGCTGCGGTTCGCCGCGCACGCGATCCGGACCGTGGACCGCGTCTGCGGGACGTCGCTCGAGGAGCGGCTCGTGGACGATCTCTCCGCGGTCCCCGTGCCGGGTGGCCGGGACGGCGCGGAGCTGTACGACGACGCCCTCGAATCGGTCGAGCAACCGCGCTTCCGGCGACGCCCGGCCCGCGCCGGCTGAGACCTTGACCGCGAACCGGGGCTCACGGCGGCGTGGCGGTCCCGCCACAGCCGGGCGCACCCGAGATGTCAAGGGCTTCGACGGTGCCCGATGCGGACAGCCCCGCCGTGGTGCCTCCCCCGATGACCAGGACCGTCGAGCCGACCGAGACCACCCCGACCCCGTGGCGCCCCTCCGGGAGCGGCACCCAGGACGACCAGGTGGCGCTCACCGGGTCCCACGCCTCGACCTCCGGGAACGTCCGACCCGCGGAGCTCGTGATGTCCTCGCCGCCGATGGCCACCAGCCCTCCGTCGCAGGTGGCGGCGGCCCCGAGCCCGGCACGCGGGGTTGGCAGGTCCATCAACGGCTCCCAGCCACCCGTGACCGGGTCCCAGGCCTCGACCGTGCCGAGGTGCTGCCGCGCCGCCCGCCCGCCCACGGTCAGGAACCGCCCATCCGCGACCGCGCCACCGAGGTGCTCCCGGGGCGTGGGTGGCCCATCCGACACCGACCAGGCATCCGTGGCAGGCTCGTAGACGAGCAGCTCGCGACCGATGTCGCCGGCGAGGTCGATGCCACCGGCGAGCAGCAGTCGCCCACCGAGCGCGACCATCGTGCCCGCGGCGCGGGCGAGCGGCAGTCGGGCGACCGCCTGCCACCCTTCCGGGCCGAGCCGGTGCACCCGGCGGGTCGCGGCCCCGGACGGACCGTAGCCGCCCGCGACATACAGCACGCCATCGAGGACCGCGGCCATCGGGTGATGGATGGGGACCGGATGCTCCGGGCCGCTCGCCCAGGTGTCCATCCCCGGGTCGTAGACCTCGACCGTGGTGAGGGTCGCCCCGGTCTCGCTCAGCCCGCCGATCAGGTACACCCGGCCATCGACCACGGCCGAGGCCATCTCGAGCCGCTCGGTGGGCATGGGTGCGCGGCGCGTCCAGCCAGCGCCTGGGGGCGACGGTGATGTCTGAGCGGCCGACGGGCCCGCCATCGAGCCGATGACGAGCGCGACGACGATCGCTGCCCGCCCGCCCCGGGTCCTCGCCTGCCCTGTCATGCCGCACCTCCGTCCGGCGTGTCCCACGACAGGGTACGTCACGCCCGATGACGGATGACCCCGCTCAGCCTCCGCGGAGGGCCTCCGTGGGACTGACGCGAGCCGCGCGCCAGGCCGGATACAGCCCGGCCACGGCGCCGATGACCAGGGCCGAGCCCAGCCCTCCCGCGACCGCGATGGGCGGCACGACCGGCACCAGTCCTGTGTACACCGCGTAGCACATAGAGATGGCGCTGCCCAAGGTCACCCCCAGGACGCCACCGATGAGCGCCAGGATGAGCGCCTCCGAGAGGAACTGGAGCGTGACGTGGCCTCGTCGCGCGCCGAGGGCACGTCGCAGCCCGATCTCCGTGCGTCGCTCGAGGACCGACATGAGCATCACGTTGGCGATACCCACGCCGCCCACGATGAGCGCGACCGCCCCGAGACCGACGAGGAGCGCGGTGAACGCCGTCGCCGCCTCGGCACGTGCCTCGAGGGCATCGGACGGGCGCGACACGCTGGCGCCGCTCGGGTCCTCCGGGTTGGCGGTCCGGCCCAGGACCCGCTGGACGTCCTCGACGTACGCCTGGACCGAGCGCACGAAGATGGTCGAGGCGGTCCCGTCGTGGCCCAGTCGCTCCTCGGCGACCGGGAAGCCGATGAACACCGACGCATCGAGGTTCGGGGCAAGCTCGAACGAGTCGAGGATGCCCGCGACCGTGAACCACTGGTCGGCCATCCAGATGCGCACGCCGGGCGACGTGACGCCGAGTCGCTCCGCGGCCGTCCAGCCGAGCACGACCGCGGGATACCGCTCGGTCGCGGCGTCCAGCCAGCGACCGGTGTGCACCGTCGCGCGGAGGGTGTCGAGGAGGTCGAGGTCCGCCGCGACCACCCCGATGCCCCCGGTCCGGGTCTCCGGGATGTGATCGGTCCGGCGCACGGTCGCATCGATCGAGGCGATGGCCGAGACGGCCTCGACCGGCGTGATGCGCTCGATCATCGAGGGTGCCTCCTCGGGCAGTGAGACCTCGCCGTTGAGGAAGCTCTGGCCGGGCGAGACCGTGAGCAGGTTGGTGCCCAGCCGATCGAGCGCCGCCAGCAGGTCCGCCCGGCTGGACTCCGATACCGCCACCACCGCGACCATCGCGGCGATGCCGATGGCGATCCCGATGGCCGTGAGCGCGCTCCGGACCTTGCGCACCCGCAGGCCGACCGCGCCGATCCCCAGCAGGTCCGCCGGGTGGAGCCGGCTGCGGGGCACCCGCGATGGCGCGGGGCGTCGCAAGCGAGCCGTGATGGCGGTCATGCGGACCACGCCGAGTCATGCTCGATGCGCCCGTCGAGGAGGTGCACCTGGCGCGGCAGGCTCGCCGCGAGGTCACGGTCGTGGGTGATGACCGCGATGGTCGTGCCGTCCTCGGCGTTGAGCTGTCGGAGGAGCCCCAGCACCTCGCGTCCCGAGGCCGAGTCGAGGTTCCCGGTCGGCTCGTCCGCGAGCACGATGTCGGGACGCCCCACCACCGCCCTCGCGATGGCGACGCGCTGGCGCTCGCCCCCCGACATCCGGGGTGGTGTGTGATCGAGGCGGTGCCCCAGCCCGACCCGCTCCAGGACCATCCTCGCCCGCGCGCGCCGTTCCCCGGGCGCGGTACCCGTGTACAGCAGGCCATCCGCGACGTTGTCGAGCGCGGTCTGGCCGTCGATGAGGAAGAACTGCTGGAACACGAACCCGATGCGCCGTGCCCGCAGGCCGGACAACGCCCCGTCCGACAGCCGCGACGCGTCGAGACCGCCGATCCGGATGGTCCCGCTCGAGGGCCGGTCGAGCGTGCCCATGAGCTGGAGGAGCGTGGACTTGCCGGATCCGGACGGGCCCACGATGGCGAGCAGCTCCGCGCGTCGGACCGCGAGGTCCACCTCGTGGAGCACCCGCACCGGCGGCGGACCGGGGTAGGTCCTGGTCACGCCGGCGAGCTCGAGGACGACCTCAGAACCCTCGACGGCGGACCGCGCGACCGCGGCATGCGCGCTCACGCGGGCACCACGACCCGGTCGTCCTCGGCCAGGTCCCCGGTCACCTCGACCCAGCCGTCCGTGAACAGCCCGAGCTGCACCCCGACGTACCGTGTGGCGCCGTCCGGGTCCGCGACCTGGACCGCGTAGCCGCCCTCCCGCAGCGCGAGCAGCGACTCGACCGGCACGGCGAGCACGTCGTCGCGCGACTGGCGGATGACGTGCACCGTGACCGGCGCGCCGTCAAGGCCCCCGCTGGCAGCCTGATCGTCGAACGAGACCTCCACGGGCACGCTGACGACGCCGTCATCACCTGCCGACGCGACGGTGCCGATGTCGCGCACCGTGCCCGCGACCTGCGTGCCGTCGGGCAGCTCGACCTTCACCGCATCGCCCTCCGCGACCTCGTCCCGCTCTTCGGCATCGAGGTCGATGCTCACCACGCGGGTGGTGCTCGTCACGGGCGCGATGACCCGGCCGGGGCCGATGCGTTCGCCCAGGCCCACCCGGAGCTCGCCCACGCGCACCTCGTGGGGCAGGAACACGACCTCGCCGAGCTCCAGCACCCCATCCCGGGACACGCCCAGGGCACGCTGCCAGCGCTTGATGGCCCGCTCCGTCTGGATGTCGAACTCGCGGTCGGGACGGATGGACCGGGGCAGGTGCCCGAGGGCCCTGAGCGCCCGCTCCACCTGGAGCACGTCGGTGCCGTCGCTCATGCCATCGGCGATACGACGCCAGGCCGGCTTGTCCCCGTACAGCAGCCCCGAGCGGCGTCCGCCGTCGACCTCGAGCACGCGCTTCCCATTGGAGAGGACCTGTCCCTCGCTAGGCAGGCGCGTGACGATGCCGGAGAGCCCGCCGAGGAGCTCCGCCGGATCGGCGTAGCCGAGACTCCCCTCGAGCTCGGACTCGGACCGCATGTCCCGTCGCTCGACGCTGGCGGTGGACGTTCGGACGGGCTCCGGGGTGGAAGCCGCGGCCGTGCCCTGGGTGCCGAGCTGCTGGGCACCCACGAGGGCGCCGCCGGCGAGGAGGGCACCGGCGATCGATCCCACGACGAGCCACGAGGCGGGCCTCACGGGAGGGCCGCCGACGGCTGCGGCGCCGCGCCACCGTCAGGCGCGCCCGGGACCGGACCCATGAGCGCGCCGCACGCCTCCTGGGCCGCCTGCATGGTCTCTGGATCGATGCGCGGAGCGTCGGGCCCGCCGATCATGATGCCAACGCCACCGTTCTCGTCGAACTGGGGGTCCGGCATGTCGACGCCGTGCTCCCGCATGCACTCGGCGAACGCGAGCGCCTGGGCCTGCATCTCGGCCTGCTGCTCCGGGTCGAGGTCGCGGACCGTGCCCTCCATGAGCGAGCCGCACGCCTCCTGCGCCTCCTGGAACGCCGGGTCACCAGGGCCGCCCGTGAGGCCCGCGTCGGGTCGGCCTTCGCCACCGACGCGCATGGTCATCCCGCCATCGGCGGTGAATTCCGGGTCGGGCATGTCCACGCCGTGGTCGCGCATGCACTCCACGTAGGCGAGCATCGCCTCCTGGGGGTCGCTGGGGGGCGTCAGCGCACCGGGTGATGCGCTCGGCTGAGCGCCGGGAGGCGCCGGGGTCTCGAGCGTCACGACGCCCTGCGCGAGCGCGGCCGTGCCCAGCAGGGACAGCGCGGCCGCCAGCATGGCTGCCGTGACGAGGGCACGCAGGGAGCCTCGTGCACGAAGGGGGGTGGGGTGCATCGGTGATACCTCGTCTCCATGAGACCCGGCGCCGTTCGCCCGGTCGTCGCGGATGACGATGGGACGCGATCCTCAAACGGCTCTGAAAGGCCCGGGCAAGCTGTCGGGAACCGGGTCCCCGGTGGTCAGGTGACGGGGAGCCGGACCTGGAATCGCGCACCGCCACCCGGACGGTCGCTGACGTGGATGCTGCCCGCGTGCCGGTCGACGATCCATGCCGCGATGGCCAGCCCCAGCCCCGAACCACCGGCTGGCGCGTCGGCGGCACGCCAGAAACGGTCGAACACGCGCGCTCGGTCCTCGGGCCGGACCCCCGGGCCGTCGTCGTCCACGGTCAGGGTGGCGTGATGCTGTGTCCGGCCCACCCTGACCCAGACATGCCCGGGCGCGGGAGCATGCCGGATCGCGTTATCCACGAGGATGCCCGCCAGCTGCCGCAGGCGAGTCGGGTCCCCCTCGAGGGGCGTGGGCGCCACATCCAGCTCGACCTCGACGCCGCGCACCTGCGCCAGGCGCGCCAGCGGATCGATGGCATCGGCCGTCTCCTCGCCAAGGTCCACCTGTCGCACCTCGACCTCCTGGGCGCCGGAATCGGTCCGGGCGAGCAGCAACAGCTGATCCACCAGACGTGCCATCCGATCAGCCTCGCTGTCGATGTCCGCGAGCATCTCCCGCCCTGGCGTGTCGAGGGGTCCCCTGCGCAGCGCCTCGACATTGCTCCGGATGACCGACAGGGGCGTGCGCAGCTCGTGGCTGGCATCCGCGGCGAACTCGCGTTGGTGTCGCAGCGCGTCCCGGATGGGCACCAGCGCGCGCCCGGCGTAGCGATAGCCCAGGCCACCCGCGGCGATGAGCGATGCCGCGCCGCCCGCCAGGAGCACCAGCAGGGTGCTCTGGAGCGTGCCCAGCTCGAGGGTGCGATCCTGGGCGACCCGCAGCTGCAGTGGCTGCCCCTCGATGTCGACCTGGGTCGTGAACACGCGCATCGGCGTGCCGTCCATGTCGAGCTCGCGGAAGCCCGCGGTCCACGTGGTGCCCGTGGCCGCATCACCCGCGGCGACCATCGCGATGGTGCCCGAGGCGGGTCCTCCGATGAGCACCCCCGGCAGGGAGGGGTCCGCGACGACGTTGATGGGCATCGCCCAGCGCACGGCCTGGTCCCCCGCCGTCACATCGAACGTCAGCACGCACCGGCCCGGGCCGGTGGTCGGCGCCGGTGCGGCCCGGCTGCCAGGTGCCATCTGGGGCCCGGATGCCTGGCCGTCGACCCCCGCCGGGGGGCATCCCGACCCGACGTGCACGAGCCGGTCCGCGGCATCCGCCGGCAGCCCCTGTGTCGCGAACGGGATGCGTTGGGCCATGACGCTCGCACGTTGCTCGAGCCGATCCTCCGACTCGGTACGCAGCTGCCGTTCGACGGCCAGGTACAGCGCGCTGCCCAGGAGCGCCAGCAGCACGAGCGTGGAGGCGGTGCTCCATGCGACCAGCTTCCAGCGCGTCCGCGTCAGCATCCGCGACTCGGGGGTGCGCCTCGAGGCGCCCCGACCCGCCGGGGTCACGGGGTGGTGACCATCCGGTAGCCCACGCCGCGCACCGTCTGGAGCCGTCCCCCTGCCGGGCCGAGCTTCCGGCGCACGAACGAGACATACGCGTCGACGCTGTTAGGGGTCACGGCGACACCCATCGGCCACGCGTGGTCCAGCACCTGGTCGCGACTGAGCACCTGGTCGGGATGGCGCATCAGCACCTCCAGGAGCGCGAACTCACGCTGGCTCAGCTGCAGCGGGATACCCTCGACCGTGACGCGTCGGGTCGCCTCCTCGAGCTCGATGGGGCCGATCCGGACGCTCGTCTCGCGGGTGCTCCCGCCGCGTCGCACCAGCGCCCGCAGCCGTGCCGCGAGCTCCTCGTACGCGAACGGCTTGACCATGTAGTCGTCGGCTCCCGCGTCGAGCCCTGCCACGCGGTCCGGCACCCCGTCACGAGCCGTGAGCATGAGCACGGGCACCCGCGAGCCGCCACGCCTCAGGCGACGGCACACCTCGAGGCCGCTGTGGTCGGGCAGACCCACGTCGAGGATGATCGCGTCGAGCCCGGCGCCCGCATCCACCACGTCGAGTGCGTCGGCACCCGTCGTGGCGAGCTCCACCACGTGGCGGTCGGCGCTGAACAGGCGGTCAAGGACGCGGCCGAGGCGAGGGTCATCCTCGACGATCAGGAGGTGCACCCGCCGAGGTTCGGCCGCGATCCTGAAGATCCGCTGAAAGTGCGGCGGTCCCTTAATCCACGGGCGCGAGCCAGCGTGACCAGCCGAACGCATGCTGGAAGCCCAGCTTCCGGTAGACGTGCAGCGCGACGTCGTTGGTCTCGTCCACCGACAGCCAGACGATGCGGTTGCCGGTGGCCATGCCAGCCCGGGTGGCGACCGTCGCCAGCAGGCTGCCGTACCCCTGGCCGCGCCACTCCCGGGCGACCCCGAGCCCGTGGATGCCCGCCACGCCGTCCCCCTGCGAGAGCCGCGCCACGGCGATGGCCTCGCCCTGGAGGCGAAGCACCCACGCTCGCAGGCGGCCACCTGCGAGCGCGGTCGCGAGCTCGGCCCGGCGGGCCTCGGCGCGCGTGGGGTCCGCGCCGAACACGCGTCGCTCGAGCTCCTCGTGGTCAGCCACGGTCCGCGGCTGGACCGCCTCGAACCGGAGCGCGGGGTCGAGGTGGGGCACCACGGACGCGTGGGCGACCCACTGGGTGGACTCCGCGCTGATGCGGCGCCAGCCCAGCGACCGGAGCGCGCGGTCGAGCCCGGGGGGCTTGTCCAGGCGGTCCGCGACGATGAGCGACGGCCACGTGCCCTCGGCGCGCATCCGCTCGGTCACGAGATCCAGCGATGCCTGCCATCCCCGGGACTCCCAGCGAGGCAGCGCCGCGTAGTCCATCACCGCTCCGCCGCCCGGCAGGCGGACCCGCAGGACCCCCAGCTCCGGGTCGTCGGTGATGGTCGCACCGGCATGGACGGGCAGGCTCACCAGGTCGCGCTGGACGCTCGACAGCTCCTCGAGCGTGATGGGCGCGACCGAGGGTGGCGGCGCGATGCCATGGGCATCGGCGTGCCGGGTCTCGCTCGCCGAGTCGTGGGCGTGCTCGGCCGCCGTGCGTGGACGCGCGTCCTCGGGGCGACGGATGGGGCTGGTGGGGCGCAGGTCGCTCACGACAGGGATGCTACGCGATCCGTGCCAAGGAGCCGCGCCAGCAGCAGCGCCGCCGAGAGTCGTGCCACGACCTCGGCATCCAGCGCCGGGACGCCGTGGAGCGTCGCGATGCGGGCGAGCCGATAGCTGACCGTCCGGGGTGCCACGTCGAGGGCCCGGGACGTGGCCGTGACCGACTGCCCCGAGTCGAGCCAGGCGGACAGCGTCCGCACGAGGTCGGCCCCCCCGCGAGGCGCGCTCGCGAGCGGGGTCAGCCAGCGCTCGACGCCCGCCGCGGCGAGCACGGGGTCCGCCACCATGGCGCGCTCGAGCGCGATGTCGCCGACGGCGGCGAGGGTCCCGGCGGGCACGATGGCCGGCGCCACCCGGAGGGCATCCACGGCATCCGCATAGGCAGCCGCGACGGTCTCGAGGGGCACCGGACCCGCGACCACGCCCCACCAACGCGCATCGGCCAGGTCCGCGACCGTGTCCGCGAACGGCCGCCCGTCCCGCCACGGAGGGCCCGCGAGTGCGACGAGGTCCTGGCCGCGGACCGCGGCGAGGAAGGGACGCCGGACCGGGTCGCGTGCCAGTCGCCGATCGAGCTCCTGGGCCAGCTCCGCGGGCACCTCGGGCTCTCCAGCCGGCCGGACCACCAGGACGTGGTGGGGCTGGGCGGGGTCCAGCCCCGCGAGCGCCGCCCGGCGGAGGAGGCGCGACACGACCGCCGGATCGGTGGCTGCGCTGGTGAGCAGCTCCTCGAGGATCGCCTGGCGTGCGGCTCCTGCGGTCGCAGCCACGGCCCGCTCCGCCGTGGTGTATCCCTCCGAGAGCTCCGCTGCGATGTCGTCACCGGCACGCAGCAGGGTCGCGCCGAGGGCACGCATCGCGGGCACCTCGAGCGCCGGCGCGAGTCCCAGCGCGTGATCCCAGGTGACCCACGCCGTGGACAGGTAGCCGTCGATGAGCGATGCCAGCGTGCGTCCCTCGCGCACGGCCGTCGCGCCCTCGTGGCGCAGGCGCAACCGGGCGGCATCGCCCAGCCCGGCGCCCGCCGTGACCATGTCCAGGAACCGCGTGACCGTCGGCGCGACGACGCCGGCATCGGTCTCGCCCAGGTCGGCCGCCACATCCCCGATCAGGTCGGGGAGCGCCGCGCGCAGCCTGTCGATGATGACGCTCAGCCCGTCTCGTTGCCGGGACTCGGCATCCATGCGCGAGCTATCTACCGGATTCGCGCAAGCTCATTTCCGACATCGCCCATCATCATATCCCGCGTCGGGTCGCCGCCGAGGGTCGGACGGCACCCACAGCGCAGGAAACGCACAGCTCCCAGTGACATGATCGAACGCTCGCTCGGTACCTTCTCCTCCCAGCTCAAGACCGTGGTGCTGCTTGGTGCGCTCGGCGGCCTGCTCGTTGCGGTCGGCGGCATCCTGGGCGGCCAGGCCGGTCTGCTCATCGCTCTCGTCATGGCCGTCGCCATCAACGTGGGCGTCTACTGGTTCAGCGACCGGCTGGCGCTCAAGGCCAACGGCGCGCGCCCGCTCCAGCCGGGTGAGGCGCCCCAGTTCGAGCGCATCGTGCGCGACCTCTCGGGTCGTGCCGGGATCCCCCTGCCCAAGCTGTACATCATCGATCGCCCGGAGCCCAATGCGTTCGCGACGGGTCGCAGCCCGAGTCACGCGGCGGTCGCCGTGACGAGGGGCATCCTCGAGGTCATGGACGATCGCCAGCTGCGCGGCGTCCTGGCCCACGAGATCTCCCACATCACCAACCGCGACATGCTCGTGGGCACCGTCGCCGCGACCATCGGCGCCGCCGTGTCCTATCTCGGCAACATGGCCCTCTGGTCGTCCATGTTCGGCGGTGGCGACGAGGACGGCGTGCCCGCTCCCATCCTGCTGCTGAGCGCGATCCTGGCGCCCATCGCCGCGTTCATCATCCAGGCATCCGTGTCGCGCGAGCGCGAGTTCGGCGCGGACCGGTCGGGCGCCAACCTGACGCACGACCCCGAGGCCCTTGCCAGCGCGCTCGAGCGGCTCGACGCGGTCTCGCAGCAGATGCGGGCGCAGCGGGGCGGCATGTTCGGGCGCCGCCGCCAGCGGGAGCCGGTGCCTGCGGCGATGGCGCACCTGTACACCGTGAGCCCGCTCGGCGGCAGCGCCGGCAGCCTGTTCAGCACCCACCCCCCCATCGCCGAGCGTGTTCGCCGGTTGCGCAGCTTCCGAGCCGTGTGACCTCGGGCCGCTCGGCGGCCATCACGATCCCCGTCCCCCGGCCCCGGGCCCCTCCCCGGGGCCGGGACCCTTCCCGGGACCTCGCGTACCCTTCTCCTCGAACAGCCCGACATCAGCCCGGAGCCACCACCCCTCTTCATGGATCTTTTCTTCTGGGTCGTCTTCCTCGTCGCGATCGGCGTGTTCCTCGCGCTCGACCTGGGCGTCTTCCACCGCGACGCGCATGTCGTCACGACCCGCGAGGCCCTCGGCTGGACGGCCCTGTGGGTATCGCTCGCCATCGCCTTCGGCATCGGCGTGTTCATCTGGCAAGGCTCGACCGTGGGCATCCAGTGGTTCACGGGCTACGTGGTCGAGTACTCGCTGTCCGTGGACAACGTGTTCGTGTTCGCGCTCGTGTTCGGCGCCTTCGCGGTGCCGCGGGAGCTCCAGCACCGGGTGCTGTTCTGGGGTGTCCTGGGTGCGCTGGTCATGCGCCTCGTGCTCATCCTGGTGGGCGCGCACCTCATCGAGAGCTACCACTGGATCATC
>JBEVIK010000205.1:0-4992 GCA_040510715.1 Candidatus Limnocylindrales bacterium | reverse complement strand
AGGCCTTCGTAGCACTGGAGCCGGATGAGCCGGCTGCCGAGCATCGACGAGAGGACCTTGGCGACCTCCGTCTTGCCCACGCCTGCCTCGCCCTCGAACAGGATCGGCCGGCCGAGCTCGAGCCCCAGGAATATGACGGTCGCGAGCGCACGGTCGGCGACGTAGTCATGCGCCGCCATGGCGGCCTGCAGGCCGTCGATGGTTCGGGTCGATGCAGGTCGGAGGTCAGGCTGGTGGGTCGTCTCGGTCACCCGCGAAGGGTAGCGCGGCGGCGCAGCGGACAGCGAGCGGCCCCGCCTGCGAGGAACCGGACGGGTCCTGACACGCACGCGTGTGACCATCGGTCCGGACGCCCACGATGGAGGACACGCGATGCCCCTCACCCACGTCAACCCCGCGACGCTCCACGTCAACCCGGCGTTCAGCCAGGGCGTGCTCATCGAGCCACCCGGATCACTGTTCATCGTGGGCGGCCAGGACGGCACGGACGCGAGCGGCGCCATCGTGCCCGGCGGCCTGCGGGAGCAGACGGTGCAGGCACTCAGGAACGTCCTGGCGGTGCTCGCCGCAGCGGGGTGCACCCAGGAGCACGTCGCGAAGATGACCATCCACGTGGTCGCACCCGCGGACATCATGGCTGGCTTCGCGGCGTCCCAGGAGGTGTGGGGGCAGCACCCCACGGCGATCACGGTGCTGCAGGTCGCCGCGCTCGGTCGCCCCGAGGCGCTCGTCGAGATCGACGCCATCGCCCAGGTGCCGGCCGCCTGACCCTCAGGGGATACGGTAGGTCGCTTCGTCTCGATGGGCGACCCGCGTGACGATCACCAGCCGGTCGCGGTCGCGGATCTGGTAGATGACACGCCACGGCACACCGTCGATGCGCAACCGGATACGCCACAGGTCCGTCCCACCGGCCAGCTTTCGGGTCCCGGTCGGGCGCGGCTCGCCAGCGAGCCCGAGGATCACGCCGCGCAGCGCGACCAACGTCGAGCCTCGCAGGCGCTCCATCTGCCGCATCGCGGCGGGTGTCAGCTCTACCCGGTACACGGGCTCAGTCGGACTCGTACGAGACGCGGCCCTCGCTGATCATGCGCGCGAAGAACGCATCCGCCTCGGTGCCGCCGAGCGTCTCGTACTCCGCGAGCGCGTCGGCGGAAGCCGCGACGTCCGCATCCTCCTCCGCCTGCTCCAGCCACGCTGAGAGCGCCTCTTCGACGATGTCGCGGATCTGTCGCCCTGACACCGCGGCATGGACGCGCACGCGGCGATAGATCTCGTCGTCCGAGAACGCGATCGTGACCTTCATGCGACCATCCTACCAGCCAGACATCTGGATGGCTAGCCTTCCGGTTGGTCGCCTCCGTCCGGCCAGCAGGCGGCGATGGGCGCGGTGAGCCCATCGATGCTCGACCTGTTCGTGAGGCGCCGGTAGGCATCGAGCCTGACCGGGCCCTTGTTGTCCGCCCATCGATCGAGCGTGTCGCGGTCCTCGACGAGGTCCATCCGCGGCACCGAGTAGCCGCAGCTCGTCTGGACGCGATGGATGTCGGCGACGATCGCCTGGCGGACGCCGATGAGCTGCTCCGGGAAGCGCGCCCGCAGGTCGTGCCACTCCGTGTCGTCGCC
Source organism: Candidatus Limnocylindrales bacterium (assembly GCA_040510715.1). Lineage (GTDB taxonomy): Bacteria > Chloroflexota > Limnocylindria > Limnocylindrales > CSP1-4 > JAFMJV01. The sequence goes on along the minus strand of JBEVIK010000205.1, from coordinate 3,366 downwards.
CGGCAGCACGGTCCGTCCCGTGCCGAACAGACGCAGGATCCGCGGCGAGCCCTCGAATGCGCAGAACATGAACGTGACCCGGCCGTTCTCGGCGAGGTGCGCCGAGGTCTCGTTGCCGCTGCCCGTCAGGTCGAGATACGCCACGCGGTGGGGCGACAGCACCCGGAACGTGTCGAGGCCCTTGGGCGACAGGTTCACGTGGCCATCGGCGGCCATCGGCGCGGACGCCACGAAGAACATCGGCTGGCGCGCGATGAACGCCGCGAGTGGTGGCGTGATGGACGGGTGGATGTCACCCAAGGTCAACCCTCCGGTGCGTCGAGCTCGCTTGCGTAGGCGGGGAATCGGAAGCGCTGGTCGCGCGACAGGATGCCGCCATGCCCCAACCGGGCCACGGTCGCCCGGGTCGGAGGATCGCCCGCCAACAGCCATGGGACGAGCAGGTCCACAGCGGTCGCGCGCGAGTAGGCGCCGCAGGTGGGCAGCCCGAGGATCGTCGTCGCGCTCAGGCGTGCCAGCCAGAGCATCGACCCGGGGTGAGCCGGGACGCCTCGGCGCACCATGCGCCCACCCAGTCGCTCGATCGCGACGAAGAAGGCATCGAGCGGATCGGTGCTGCCGGACCCCGCCGTCAGCACCAGCTGGACGGCGCCAGGGCCGCGTGTCATCCCCGCGAGGGCCTCGCCGACCGCTGCGGCATCGTCAGCGACGTAGTGGATCGGGCCGACGACCGACCCGAGACCCTCGACACGCTGACGGACGCTGCCCTCGAACCGCCGCTGCTCCGGCGCATGGATGGCCTCCTTGACCACGACACCCACGGTCCAGCGCCGATAGGGCACCACGCGCACCAGGCCACGTGGGCCGATGGCGCTCTCGGCCCGTTCGATCAGTGCCTCGGGAACGACGTGCGGTGCGAGCTTGATGCTCGCGACGACGTCACCCGCCGCGACCACCTGCCCGTCCAGGCGCGTGAAGACCTCGATCGCATCCAGCCGGTCCACCCGCTCGAGGACCGGGACACGGACGCGGAGCACGCCGTCATGCTCCGCGACCAGGTCGAGCCTGCTCTCTGAGGGACCGCGGGGCGCGACACCGGAGCCGGCGACGGCACGTGCCAGCCGCACCGCCGCGTCGTCCTCGTGGAGATCACCTGGATCGAGCACCAGGAGCGTCACGGGATGGGCGTCCGTCGCATCGCGCACGAGCCGGGTGACCTCATCCGCGGTCAGCCGGCGACCCTTGAGCCAGCGCTCGCCACCCACGTCAGTGGTGCGAGCGAGGACCGCGACGTCATCATTCCCGATCCCCGGAGGAACCGCCTCACCGGGCACCACGCGCACGATCCGCATCCGGTGAGTGTGCCGCGCGGTCGCTAGGATCGTCCGATGGACGGCTGGGCGGCGGCGGTCGGCATCGGGGTCATCCTGGCGCGATTCCTCGTGCCACTGCTCATCCCGTTGTGGCCGCTCCCGACGATGATCGCGGCCCTGGTCCTCGACGCGGTGGACCAGACCGTGTTCCAGTCCCTCGCGCCGGATGCCGACCTCTCGTGGTACCAGGGCTACGACAAGGCCCTCGACGTGTACTACCTGGGCATCGCCTACCTGTCGACCCTCCGCAACTGGACCAACCATGCGGCGTTCCAGGTGAGCCGGTTCCTGTACTACTACCGGCTCGTCGGCGCGACCCTGTTCGAGGCCACCGGGCTCCGTTGGCTGCTCCTCGTGTTCCCCAACACGTTCGAGTACTTCTTCGACACCATCGAGGCGATCCGCACCCGCTGGGACCCTCGGCGCGTGGGCGCGACGCTCGTGGTGGGCATCGCGGCATGCATCTGGATCTTCATCAAGCTGCCCCAGGAGTGGTGGATCCACATCGCGCAGCTGGATACCACCGACATCATCCAGGAGCGCATCTTCGGCGTCCCGCCCGGCACCTCGTGGGCGGACACGCTCGCCGGGCAATGGTGGATCGTGATCGGGTTCGTCGTGGTGGTGGTGCTCCTCATCGTCCTCGCGTGGTGGGTCATCACGCGGAAGCTGCCACCACCCGACCGGCCGTTCACGCTCCACGCGGACGCCCAGCAACCGCCCCTCGATCCGGAGGCGGTACGAGCGGCCGAGGTGGCCATCGCAGGTCGCCTGTGGGCCGTCGCCACGGTCGAGAAGGTCGTGTTCCTGGTGCTCATCACGGCGATCTTCGGGATGATGCTGGACCTGCGCATCGCGCCGGTCGCCCTCGCGGTCGCCGTGGGCGTCGTGGTCGTGCTCACCACGGCCATCAGCCACTGGCTCACGCGACGTGGCTCCACGCCCGAGGGCGCGGTGCGTCAGTTCCTCGTGACGATCCTGGTCGTCGGCGCGGTCGTGCTCGGGCTTGCGCTCATCACGCCACTGCCGGGTGGTGATGGCGCGCTGCTCATGACGCTGTTCTTCGTGGTCCTCATGAGCGTCCTCATCACGATGTTCGACCGGTTCCTGCCGCGGCACATCGCGCGGTTCGCCAAGGGATAGGCCGACCCGTCGCTGGCCGCATGCTCTGTTTCGGGTGCATCACGACCGACGAGACCCGTGTTTGGCTGCGTCCTGGCCTCAAGAACGGTGCTCATCGGTCGACATGCTCGCGTCGCCGCAGCACGCGACCGATGGCGGTCGTGCGCGGGCGCCTCCGTCGGTCGCACGGCATGCATGCGTGAGCACCGCTGGGTAGCGCACCGCGTATGCGCCTACCCGACTCGCGCGATGGCCGCCTCGAGAGCACGCCGGGTGATGACCGCCGCCATCGCCGTGCGGTACTCCGCGTCGGCGTGGATGTCCCCGTTGACCTCCTGGCCATCGGCCGCGTGCGCGGCAGCCGACGCCACCGCCGATGCGCCCCCGGCGACCAACGCCTCCTCGACCGCGGTCGCGCGGTACGGCACCTCACCCACGCCCGTGATGCCGATGCGCGCGGACGTGACCTGCCCACCGGACACGGTGACCACCGCGGCCGCCCCCACGATGGAATACCCCGACGCGGGCTGGGTGATCGACCGATAAGCGGCCCCGGTCCCGGCGGCGTGACCCGGGAGCCGGAGCTCGGTGATGATCTCTCCCGGCTCGAGCGTCGAGACGAACGGACCCGCGAACAGCTCGGATACCGGCACCACCCGCTCGCCACCCGCCGATCGGGCGACGACCGAGGCATCCAGCGCCAGCGCAGCCGCCGGCAGGTCGGATGCGGGATCGACATGCGCGAGGCTGCCGCCCAGCGTGCCCCGGTTGCGGACCTGGACATCGCCGATGTCCTCGATGACCTCGATGAGCAGGGGCGAGCGCTCCGCCACGAGCGGCGACTCGAGGACCTCGGCGTATGGCACGGCGG
>JBEVIK010000204.1:0-3817 GCA_040510715.1 Candidatus Limnocylindrales bacterium | reverse complement strand
ACAACATGCCGCACGTGTTCGAGGTCGCCGACCGGATCCACATCCACCGGCTGGGCCGGCGGGCTGCCGTCGTGACACCGGCCAGCCACACCATGGGTGAAGCCGTCGCGATCATGACCGGCGCCATGACGGTCGAAGCCGATCGGGTGCCCGCGTGAGCGGAGGCTGACCGTCGGGGTGGCCACGTCCTCCGTCCGACACGATGCGCAGGTGGTCATCGTGGGCTCGGGGATGGGCGGCGCGACGACCGCGCTGGCGCTCGCCCGACGGGGTGTCGACGTGCTGGTCGTGGAACGTGGCGAGCGCCTTCCCCGCGAGCCCGAGAACTGGTCCCCGCGGGCGGTGTTCATGGACCGCCGGTACAAGCCGGCCGAGCGCTGGCTCGACCACGCGGGTCGGTCCTTCCAGCCGGGCGTGCACTATGTCGTGGGTGGCAACACCAAGGTCTACGGCGCGAGCCTGCCGCGCTTCCGGCAGGCGGACTTCGAGGCGACCCAGCACCTCGAGGGGGTCTCCCCCGCGTGGCCGTTCCACTACCAGGACCTCGAGCCCTACTACGGGGAAGCCGAGCGCATCTATCGGGTCCACGGCGCGACCGGCGAGGATCCGACCGAACCCTGGCGCAGCTCGCCGTTCCCGTATCCCGCGCTCGAGCACGAGCCGTACATCGCCGACCTGTTCGAGCGCCTGCGCCGGCTGGGGGTGCATCCGAGCGCAAACGCCATGGCCGTGGACATCCGGGAGGGTGGCACGTGCATCCGCTGCCGGACCTGCGACGGGTTCCCGTGCATGGTCGGCGCCAAGGGGGACGCGGAGACCTGTGCGCTCGACCCCGCGATCGCCACGGGGCACGTGCGCCTGCTGACCGGGACCCGGGTGCGGCAGGTGCTCACCGACGAGGCCGGGACCCGGGTCGTGGGCCTCGAGGCCGAGGGACCCGACGGACGGTTCCGCATCGGCGGCGACCGGTTCGTGCTCGCCGCGGGCGCCGTCAACTCCGCGGCGCTGCTCCTCGCCTCGGCCACCGAGCGCCACCCCGAGGGCATCGCGAACGGCTCCGGCCAGGTGGGCCGCAACCTGATGATGCATGACAACGCCCACCTGGCCGCGGTCGATGTCCGTCGTCCGAACGACGTGATGTTCCAGAAGACGCTCTCGGTGAACGACTGGTACCTCGACGGCGGCGATGGCTATCCCCTGGGCTCGATGCAGCTCATCGGCAAGGTCCAGGGCGTGATGATGAAGAGCTGGGCGACCCGCTGGCCGCAGGCGATCCTCGACCAGGTCGCGGCACGCTCTGTCGAATGCCTCGTCATGGCGGAGGACCTGCCCAGCCCCGACGAACGGGTGACGATCGATGCGGCCGGGCGGATCCGGACCATCCGTGCTCCGGGGCGTCGAGCGACCCACCGGCGGCTCCACGCGCGAGTCAGCAGGCTACTGCGCGACGCCGGATACCAGCTCATCGCCACGCAGCCGTTCGACATCAGCATGAATAGCCACCAGTGCGGCACCGTCCGCTGCGGCACGGACCCCGCGACGAGCGTCCTCGACCCGTGGTGTCGCAGCCACGACATCGCCAACCTGTGGGTCATCGATGGCGGCTTCTTCCCGTCGTCGGCGGCCATGAACCCGGCGCTGACCATCGCGGCGCAGGCTCTCCGAGTGGTCGCGGAGTCCCCGCTCGCGGCCTGAACCGGACGCTGGGTGTCAGGTCCGCCTGCGACCCTCGCAACGTGGTTGCGCCCGCAGCCCGAGGACGACGAGTGGAGGTGCCCCATGGACATGAAGCTGGAGCTCGTGTCGGTGCCCGTCACGGACGTGGACCGCGCGATCCGGTTCTACGTCGGCCAGGCCGGCTTCCACCTCGACCACGACCACACCGTGAGCGACGAGATCCGGTTCGTGCAGCTGACGCCACCGGGCTCGGCCTGCTCCATCTCGATCGGCAAGGGACTGTCGCAGATGACACCCGGCTCGATCGAAGGGCTCCAGGTGGTCGTCGCCGACATCGAGGAGGCCCGGGCGGAGCTCGCGGGCCGTGGCTGTCCGGTCTCTGAGATCGAGGACTTCCCGTGGGGCCGATTCGTGTTCTTCAAGGACCCTGACGGCAACGGCTGGGCGGTCCAGCAGATCCAGCGCCCCGGCGGTTGAGTCCACGTGGGACCGAGATGGGCGGCGGATGGACTTCGCGGCTCGACACGCGCAGACTCCGCCGGCCAACGGTCACCGCTGGCACTCTGGGAGTCCGGAGGCACCCGGGTTGGAAGACGACCGCAAGGATGCCGGGCCACATACCGGCGCGACCCGCCCGTTCGACACGCCAGAGCCCTATCTCCCGGCGTGGGCGCCGGCGGCGCCGCCCGATCCGAACCCTGACGAGTACCGGGACACCCGCCGACGATCCATCGTCGCCCGTGTCTGCATCGGGCTCTCGGGTGCGTTGGCGCTCATCGATGGAGTGCTGGCGATGAGCACCCTGGGCTTGGCGCACACCCTGGGCGGCACGGATCCGTACTCGGTGGATGCCGTGCTCGCGGATATCGAACGCCGGGACAGCACGTACGGGGCCGGACTCGCACTCTCCCTGGTGGCCCTCGTCGCGTTCCTGGCCTGGCTGGTGCGCGCGCTCAGCAACGTTCGGCCGCTGACCGGCCGCCAGCCCAAGCACACCCGACGCGGCGCGATCGGCTGGTGGTTCGTGCCCATCGCCTGGTGGTTCATGCCCTACCGCGTGGTGCGCGAGGTCCACGAGTCCGTGGACCCCATGGCACGAGCAGGGAGCTGGCGATGGCTTCGGCTGACGTGGTGGATGGCCTTCGTGGTGACACCGACGTTGGCCGTCATCGGAACCATCGGCCTTGCGGTCGCAAAGTATCCCGGGACCGATCAGCGGGTCGGCGACTCCCTCGGGATGTCCGAGCCGTTCGTCCTCATCGGGATCGGCGTGGAGACCCTCACCGCATTCGCTGCGGTGCTGATCATCGTGCTCATGGGCCGGATACAGGCGTGCGAGGACACCCTCGCGATGGGCTCGCCGGAACCCGAAGCCATGGGCCGACCCGAGAGGAGTCCGTGGATCGTGCCCCTGGTGTCGGTGCTGGGTATCGCGGGGGTCCTGGTCCTGTCCGCCGGTGTCGCCACGAGCCCGGACTACTCCGGCACGTGGTCCAGATACGCAGCGGACGACGGCACCTTCACGGTCGACCTGCCGGGCACACCGACGATCTCCTCGAGCAACGGCTGGCGCGTGCACCAGCTGGATCGAGGCGTGAGCGCGCTCATGGTCGCGAGCCTGGACCTGGGCACTGATGCGGTCACGCAGACGTTGCTGGACGAGTACGCGCTCGCGTTCGTGGAGAGCGAGGATCTGCTCGAACCGACCCGGGAGACCATCCTCGACCAGCAGCCGGCTCGCCGTGTGCGGTACGTCGATGCGGACGGCGACGAGTGGACACAGATCATCAGCGGTGTCGGACATCGGATCGTCGCGGTAGCGGAGCTGTCACTCGTCCGCGGTTCGCGATCGGAGCTCGACCAGGTCATCGAGACCTTCCGCTTCACAGGGGAAGTGCCACCCGATGCACCCGAGCCAGGGCCTATCCTGACCGTGTGAGCACCGCAGTCCCCAGGGTCAGCGGCGTCGCGTTCCTTGATGCCCTCTGCGCGGCGTTGCCCGGGATGCGGCTGCTGACCGACGCGACCGAGGCCGAGCCGTACCGGCGCGACCAGACCGCCCACCTGCGACCCGGCGTGCCCATCGGTGTCGCGTTCCCCGCCTCCACCGACGAGGTCAGCGCGATCCTCCGGCTCGCCC
>JBEVIK010000203.1:0-6364 GCA_040510715.1 Candidatus Limnocylindrales bacterium | reverse complement strand
AGGCGATCGCCTTCTTGGAGGCCTCGCCATCGACCGCGGCCACCTCGACGGTGCCGTCGTCCTCGACGTTGATCTCCGTGCCGGTCTCTTCCTGGATCTTGCGGATGGTCGCGCCACCCTTGCCGATGATGTCGCGGATCTTCTCGGGGTTGATGTGGATGGTCGTGATGCGCGGTGCGAACTCGCTCATCTCGCCGCGCGGCGCGGGCACGACCTCGAGCATCTTGTCGAGGATCGTCAGGCGGGCGACGCGCGCCTTCTCGAGACCGGTCCGGATGATGGCCTCGTTGATGCCCTGGACCTTGATGTCCATCTGGAGGGCCGTGATGCCATCGCGCGTGCCGGTGACCTTGAAGTCCATGTCACCGAAGGCATCCTCCTTGCCGAGGATGTCGGTGAGGACCGCGAACCGGTCGCCTTCCGTGACGAGGCCCATGGCCGCGCCGGCGACGGGCGCCTTGATGGGCACGCCGGCGTCCATGAGCGCGAGCGTCGAGCCGCACGTGGATGCCATCGAGGTCGAGCCGTTCGAGGTCACGCACTCCGACACGAGCCGGATGACGTACGGGAACTCCTCGTGTGTCGGCAGCACCGGGATCAGGGCGCGCTCTGCGAGCGCGCCGTGGCCGATCTCACGCCGGCCGGGGCCGCGCATCGGCTTGTTCTCGCCGGTGCTGTAGGGCGGCATGTTGTAGTGATGGAGGTACCGCTTCGACTCCTCGGGCCCGATGGTGTCGATGCGCTGGACATCAGAGCTCGGTCCCAGCGTCGCGACGGTCAGCGCCTGCGTGTCACCGCGGGTGAACAGGCCGGAGCCGTGCGCGCGGGGGATGAGCCCGACCTCGACCGAGATGGGGCGGATGGTGTCCGTGTCGCGGCCGTCCATGCGGATGCCCTCGGAGAGCACCAGCTCGCGCACGACCTTCTTGTGGACGAGGCCGGTGAGGCCCTTCGACAGCCCGGAGTCGATCTTGGCGGCCTCGAGCGCGGCGTCCGCCGCGTCCTTGTCGCCGCCCTTGGTCCGCGACCGGATGGATGACGCGACGGCCTCCTTGAGCGACTTGACCCGTGCGGGCAGGTCGTCCGCGAGCCGCAGCAGCAGCGCCGCGGTGGCCTCCGCGTCCGGCAGCGCGCGATGGGTCGGCTCCGGCAAGGAGAAGAAGCGGCACACATCGGCCAGCTTGTAGACACCCAGGTCCGGGTACGCCTCGCGCGCCAGGGTCAGCGTGTCGAGGTATCGACCCTGCTCGACCTTCGCGGCGGCGACCGCGTTCACGAACGACAGGTCGAAGCCGACGTTGTGGCCCACCAGGAGCGCGTCACCCGCGAACGCGAGCAGGTCCGCGACCGCCTTGTCCGCGGTGGGAGCTCCCTTGACCTCCTTGTCCGTGAGGCCGTGCAGCTGGTTGCCGATGATGGGCTTGCCCGGATCGACGAGGGTCGACCACTTGTCGGCGACCTTGCCACCCTGGACCTTGACCGCGCCGATCTCGACGATGCGGCCGAGCTTGGAGTCCACGCTCGTCGTCTCGAGGTCGAACACCACGAACGAGCGTCCCGCGGCGACCGCGTCGGCGAACTCGAGCGCGGAGTCGGTGGACGGCTCGAGGAACGGGACGCGCTTGGCCTTGCCGACCTGTGCCCGCAGCTGCTCCTGGAGGTCGATGAGCGGCTGGAGCGAGCGATGGCCGAACAGGATGGCCTCAGCCATCACGTCCTCGGTCAGGAGCTGGGCGCCCGCCTCGACCATCATGATGGCGTCCCGGGTGCCCGAGACGACGAGGTCGAGCTCCGACTCCTTGAGCTGCGCGTGCGTCGGGTTGACCACGAACCGGCCGTCGATGCGGCCGACGCGCACCGCGCCCACGGGGCCGTTGAAGGGGATCTCGCTGATGGTCAGCGCGGCCGATGCGGCCACCGTGCCGAGCACATCGGGGTCGTTCTCACGGTCGGTCGAGAGCACGGTGAGGACGATCTGCACGTCGTCCTTGTAGCCCTCGGGGAAGAGCGGGCGGATGGGCCGGTCCGTCAGGCGCGCAGCCAGGATCGCGGCCTCCGACGGGCGCGACTCGCGCTTGATGAAGCCGCCCGGGATCTTGCCCGCGGCGTACATGCGCTCCTCGAAGTCCACCGTCAGTGGGAAGAAGTCCAGCCCCGGACGGGGCTCGGAGCGGTTCGCCGTGCCCAGCACGACGGTGTCACCGAAGCGGATGGTGACGGATCCCCCAGCCAGCCGAGCGAGCCTGCCCGTCTCGATGGTGAGGGTGCGACCGCCGAACTCGGCGGTAAGGGTAGTGACCGGCATGTGTCCTCCACGCGGAGGATCGGCGGACCCCTGTATGCGGCTGATGTGAGCCACCCGTCACGCGACGGGTCTCACCGGCCGTTCTGTCAGCGTGTATCCGCGGCGGTCACGATGGTGCCGCCGCCTGGCGTGCGCTAGCGGCGCAGGCCGAGCCGGCTGATGACGGCGCGATACCGGGCGTTGTCCTTGCGCATCAGGTACGCAAGGAGGCGGCGCCGCTGGCCAACGAGCTTCAGCAGGCCGCGCCGCGAGTGGTGATCCTTCGGAAAGGCACGCAGATGCTCCGTGAGACCGCCGATCCGCTCCGTCAGCAGAGCGATCTGGACCTCCGGGGAGCCGGTGTCACCCTCGTGGGTGGCATGCTCCGTGATGATGCCTTCCTTGGATTCCCGCGTGAGCGGCACAGAGTCCTCCAACCATCCATTCCTGTTAGTTCCGCGGGAGTGTAGCACAGGCGTTCGGAAGGGCTCCTCTGGCGCGTCAGGCGACAGCCGGGTCGCCCAGGAACTCGAGCAGGACCTGCGCGGGCAGATCCGGACCGGTCGACCCTCCGAGCCGGATCCGGCCCCCGTCATCGATGGTCGCGGCTGATCGACGACCGTCGATGAGCACGCGATAGTCCCCCGGCGCGACGGCGACGAACGAGTCGACCGGCTGGAACACCCCGTCCTGGCCGAGGTTTCCGGGCACGCGATAGGCCCGCCCGAGCATCCGTTCGGCTGCCGCCAGGTCGCCCGCGCCCAGGCACGCCCGGATGCGCGAGCTCGAGACGGGCGCGCCATCGACCTCGAGGGTATCCACCTCGACGAGTCGCCAGCCGTCGCGAGCGGCGAGCCGCTGGACCGTGTCCACCGTGCCCTGCCGGTCGCGCCCGAACGCGGACTCATGGGACATCACGAGCCCCACCAGCTCGCGTCCACGGGCCAGCCGTTCGAGGAACGCCTCGGCCGTCTGGGACCGGAAGGCCTCGTCGAAGCGCTGGACGACGACGACCCCGGCGCCCGCGTCCGCCATGCGCGCGACCTTGTCCTGGGGGTCGCAGATGAGGTCCGGCGCACGCCCCGTGATGACCGCCTGTGGGTGCGGCTCGAAGGTGATGGCCACCGGCACGGCCCGCAGCTCTTCCGCGAGCGCCCGCAGGCGCTCGAGCACGTGCACATGACCCAGGTGGACACCGTCGAAGACGCCGACCGTGGCGACGAACCGGAGCCCTGCCTGGAGGTGGTCGATGTCATCGATGACCAGGACCACCGCGGTCAGGCTCCTCCGGTGGCTGCGACCGCGGTCGGGCCGATGAGCACCTTCTCCGGGTGGAGCCGACCGCCGTCGAGGCGTGCCATCGCCGCGAGCCGTCCGTCGGGCGCCATCACCCGGACCTGACCGTCCGGGCCCGGCGCGGGCAGTGACACACCGCGGGCCCGGACCACCTGCCCCCGGACCAGGGATGCGAGGTCGGTGGGGTCGACGTGGACCGCCGGCCACGCGTCCAGGCCGGTGTCCACGGGCAGCAGCAGCTCTCCGATCCTGCCCTCGCCCAGCAGCTCGCGCACCCGGTCCAGCGGATGTGCCTCGTCACGTCGGAACGGGCCGCTGCTGGTCCGTACCAGCGCCCCGAGGTAGGCGCCGGTACCCAGATGATCGCCGGCATCTCGCGCCAGGGAACGCACGTATGTGCCGGCCGAGCAGCGCAGGTCCACGGTCGCGGCCGGGCGCTCCGGGTCGCGTTCATCCCACTCCACCAGCCTGATCTCGTGGAACGTCACGATGCGCGGCTTGATGTCGGGTGTCTGGCCGTGCCGCGCCAGCTCGTAGGCATGGCGCCCCGCGATGCGCACCGCCGAGTAGTCGGGCGGGCGTTGCTCGATGGTGCCCACGAAGCCGGCGAGCGCCTCCTCGATGGCATCCCGCGTGGGTGACGGCGCATCGGTGGGCGTGAGCTCGCCGTCGATGTCATCGGTCGTGGACCTGGCGCCGAAGACCATCACGGCCCGGTAGGACTTGTCGTCGCGCAGGTGGTACTCGACCATCCGGGTCCCCTGCCCCAGGAACACCGGCAGGACCCCTGCCGCGAACGGGTCGAGCGTCCCGCCATGCCCCACGCGCCGGGCCCCCGAGAGGCGGCGCACGATGGCCACGACGTCGTGCGAGGTTGGCCCGACCGGCTTGTCCACCACGAGGATGCCGTCGATGTCCACCCGGGGTGGCCGAGGCGGGCGAGGAGCGTCCGAGGTCACGGGTCGGGATCGAGCCATCGTCAGCGCCCGATGGCATCCACGAGGCCGGCCGCATGGGCGAGCACGGCCTCCTTCGCCTGGTCGATGGGCAGCTGGACGGTCGCGCCGGCGGCACGCGGGTGCCCTCCCCCGCCGAACGCGCTGGTGAGCGTGATGGCATCCACGCCGCCGTCACGCGTGCGGGTGCTGATGCGGGTGCTGTCCCCCTGGTCACGGAACAGGATGGCCACCTCCGCCGTCGCGGACTGCGCGAGCAGGTCGATGATCCCCTCGGACTGCTCTGCGACCGCACCGGCCGACGCGAGGTCGGACGGCAGGAGCGTCGCCCACACGAGTCGGCCATCCTTCGCGGACTCGACCCGCGCCAGCACGACCCCGAAGAGCCGGATCTGCTCGTTGGGCTTGCTGCGATAGAGGCGGCGCGTCACGTCGGACATGGGCGCGCCGGCCTCGAGCAGCTCCGCTGAGACCCGCAGCGTCCGCGGCGTGACGTTGGGATGCTGGAACGACGCCGTGTCGCCGATGATGCCCGCCATCAGGTCGCCCGCGATGGCGCCGCCATGAGCATCCAGCGGCACCCCGAGGCGCGCCAGCAGCAGCGCGACCTGCTCGCAGGCGGCCGCCGCCCGCGGGTCCACGTAGTCCACCGCCCCGAAGCCGACGTTGGACGCGTGATGGTCCACCACCAGGATGGGCACGCGTCCGAACAGCTCGGCATGCTCCCGCGCCACCCGGCCCACCCGCGAGAGCTCGCCCGAGTCGGTGACCACGATGAGGTCGTAGTCCACGTCCGGGTCGGGCTCCGCCGCGATGCGCTCGATGCAGGGCATGAACCGGTACATCTCGGGGACCGGGTCGGAGCTCATGGGTGTCGCGCGCCCTCCGAGCCACTCCACCGCGAGGGCGATGCCCAGTGCGGAGCCGAACGCATCGGCGTCGGGGCTCTCATGGCCGATGGCGAGCACGCGCCGGGCGCCTCGCAGCCGCTCGACGGCCTCGTCGGGAACGGACGCGAGGTCGGCAGAGGTCACCGATGTCAGCACCACCCGGGCCTCAGCGACCACGCTGCGGTCCTCGCTTGGCGGACGGTCGATGACGGCGCTTGGGCCGTGGCTCCGGGACGCCCCGGATGGGGGCCGGCAGCGGCAGCTCGTGCTGGACCTCCGCGACGACGTCGTCGACCGGCTCGCCCTGCTCCAGCTCGTCCAGGATGTGCAGCAGGCGAGTCCCCCGCTCGGCGGTGTCGTCCTCACGGACGTGCAGCTCCGGGATCCGCTTGAGCCGCAGGGCGCCCAGGCGATGTCGGACGAATGGCATCGCCCGCCCCAGTGCGCGGACCGACGATCGGCGCGTCTGGGCGTCGCCGATGACCGACACCCACACCGTGGCATGCGCCAGGTCGGGTGCCACGTCCACGCTGGTCACCGTCACGAACCCGATCCGCGGATCGGCGATCTCGCGCCCGATGATCGCCGAGATCTCTTCGCGCAGCAGCTCGTCGAGGCGTGCCGTGCGTTCGCTCATGTCCGGGATCGGGGCGCCGAGACCTAGCTCGCGGCGCGCGAGACGGTCTGGGTCGTGAAGCTCTCGATGATGTCGCCCTCCTCGAGCTCCTTGAAGCCCGCGAGGCCGATGCCGCACTCGTAGCCGGTCTGGACCTCACGGACATCGTCCCGGAAGCGACGCAGCGACTCGATGCGATCGGTGGTGAGGAGCTTCCCGCCCCGGTAGACACGAGCGCCGCTCCGCACGATGCGCCCGTCGGTGACGTAGCTGCCCGCGATGACCGTGCTCTTGCCGGAGCGGAAGATCTGGCGCACCTCCG
>JBEVIK010000202.1:0-3966 GCA_040510715.1 Candidatus Limnocylindrales bacterium | reverse complement strand
GTGGACTCGTCGACCGGCTTGGATTCGGGCGATCCCTTCTGGCGCAGGAACACGGTCAGGATCACGAGGGCGCCCACCGACAGGAACTCGCTCTGCCAGTTCTGCATCGACTGGAACCAGAAGTCGGGCGTGAACAGGAATTCGACGGCCGTGACGGGCAGCTCGCCGGCCGCGATGCGCTGGCGACTCAGCTCGCCCGCGCCGCCGATGACGTGGAGCAGCAGCGACACGCCGAACAGGCCGAACAGCGCGATGGCGAGGGAACGCTCGTAGACCACCCGCACCAACCCGCCCGCGCGCACCGGCCACGGGGCCTCCGGTCGCCGTGGATCGCCTTCCCGATCCACCGCCTCGTCCGCATCGGGATCCTTGGACTCGGGTGACCCCTTCTGGTACAGGAACACGCTGAGCACGACGAGCGCCCCCATCTGGAGGAACTCGCTCTCCCAGTTCTCGAACGTCGCCTCCACGAAGTGACCGCTCGTGAGGTACGCCAGCATGTCCACGGGCGGCATCCCGTCGGCTCGCAGCTCGTCGAGATAGACCTCGTAGCCCGCGATCACCTGGAACACGAGGAACACGCCGAACAGGGCCAGCACCGTGATGCTGAGCCCGTTGTCACGCCACAGGCGCCGGATCATCGCTGCGGGCTGACGAGCTCAGACCATCTCGTGGATGACGCGTCGCCCGAACCAGGTCCCGTCATACGCGCCGTGATCGCGCATGACCGCCCAGAGCCGGTTCGCGGTCTCCGCGTCCGGCGCGTTCACCACGATCATGGGATGGCCGGCCCGAGCGTGGGCGAGATAGCGATCCTGCAGCGGGCGCTGGTCGGACACGAGGGCGCCGAGGGCCTGGACCAGCGCCGAGAGGTGGCCTTGCGCGACTCTCCGATGGGCGTCCTCCAGGAGGACGACGGTGTTCTCGAGCAGGTGCGCGTGATCCGCGCCCACATCGCGCACGCACGCCACGATCTCCACGGCCACCCCGTCGTCCGCAGCGACGGCGACGAGCGTCCCTGACGGGAACTCGTGATGCGTGGGTGGATCGTCGTCGGCCTCGGTGCGACGCGGGTCGTCCTCGTCGGGTGAGTGCTGCATGGCGTCTCCTTCGCGATGGACGCTATGTCATACGCCATCGTGGACGCCGCGGATCTGCGCGCGGGCCGGCACGCTCCCTCGCGTCATCACGATCTCGTTGCTAAGCCGAAACGACCCATCACTCGCCTGCTACAGGTGTCACCCGGCAGCCGTGGCGCTCGGGTGCGGCTGCCCTCAGGTCGCGAGGGAGCGCGGGCTACCGTGCACGGCGGCGCTCGTGAGCCGCCATGGCTGATGTCGGTTCGGCCACCCGCATCACGAGGATCTCCGAGACACGATTGGCACGCTCGATGACACGCGGCAGCCACGGAAGGTCCCGGAGCTCGGCATCCACCACGACCTCGGGTCGCACGAGGTGCAGGTCGCGGCGCATCGTCCGGATGTCGCACGCGCCCGCGGCGAGCACGTTCCGGACCCATTCGGCGCCCGAGCCGTAGGTGAGCGCGAAGACGACGCGATCACGACGTCGGAACACGTTGAGGGGCGTGCGGTAGACCCTGCCCGACCGGCGGCCGACGTGGGTCAGGACGCAGAAGCCGGGCAGGACGTCCGCGAACGGGCGCAGCAACGGGTCGACCCAGTGGGTGACGAACGAGGCCAGGGCGTGGAGCCGGGTGGGTGGGGATCCCATCCGTCGAGCCTACCGCCGGAGGTCGCAGTCCGGCAGTGCGTCATCGCCCGCTGGACACCGGATGGATACTAGGGGGGAGTATCTGTACAGAGGCTGTACCCAGCATGGATCACGACCACGCCAGCACGGCGGGCGACCACCGCGACACCTCCGCGGACGTGCCGGATGCGCGGCACGGGCACGCAGGCCATGACCGACACGAGGGTCACTCCCCCTCGATGTTCCGCGATCGGTTCTGGCTGTCGCTCGTGCTGACCATCCCGGTCGTCGTGTGGAGCGCGGACATCCAGGAGTGGCTCGGCTACACCGCACCGACGTTCCCGGGCAGTGACCTGATCCCGGCCATCCTCGGCACGGTCGTGTTCCTGTACGGCGGCGCCGTCTTCCTGCGCGGGGGACTCGCCGAGATCCGGGACCGCCAGCCGGGGATGATGCTGCTCATCAGCCTCGCCATCGTGGTGGCGTTCGTCACCTCGGTCGCCGCGACGTTGGGCTGGTTCGAGGTCGAGGTCTGGTGGGAGCTGGCCACGCTCATCACCATCATGCTCCTCGGCCACTGGCTCGAGATGCGGTCCATCGCCCAGGCACGCGGCGCGCTCGCGGCGCTCGCAGAGCTGCTGCCCGACGATGCGGAACGGGTGACCGATGCGGGCACGGAGACCATCCCGCTCGACGCGGTGCGCCTCGGTGACGTGCTGCTGGTCCGTCCCGGCACCCGCGTCCCGGCGGACGGCGTCGTGACCGAGGGGACCGCCGACGTGGACGAGTCCATGATCACCGGCGAATCCCGACCCGTCGCCAAGGCGCCCGGCGCGGGCGTGATCGCGGGGACGGTCGCCGCGGGCGGCAGCCTGCGCATCCGGGTGACCGCCGTCGGCGACGCGACGGCACTGTCGGGGATCATGCGGCTGGTCGCGCAGGCACAGGCATCCGGTTCGCGTGCCCAGGCGCTCGCGGACCGGGCGGCTGCGCTGCTGTTCTATGTCGCGCTCGCCGCGGGTGCGGTCACGCTCGTGGTCTGGTGGGCGATCGCGGGCGACCCCGAGGAGGCGCTCATCCGGACCGCGACCGTGCTCATCATCGCGTGCCCCCATGCCCTGGGCCTCGCCATCCCGCTGGTCATCGCCATCTCGACCTCGCTCGGGGCTCGCAACGGCCTGCTGGTCAAGGACCGGCTCGCGCTGGAGCGTGCCCGCGACCTCGACGTCGTGATCTTCGACAAGACCGGGACGCTGACACGCGGTCGCCCGGTGGTCGCGGACGTCGCCGCCGCGGAAGGGGTCGAGCGCGAGGACCTCCTGCGGCTGGCGGCGGCGGTGGAGGCGGACTCCGAGCACCCGCTCGCGCGGGCCATCGTGGGCGCTGCGGGCGCTATCGGCGCCAGCGTGCCCAGAGCCACGGGCTTCGCGGCCTCGCCGGGTCGCGGGGTCCGTGCGACGGTGGATGGGCGCACGATCTCGGTGGGCGGTCCCGGGCTCATGGCCGATACCGGCGTGCCCGTCCCACGCGAGCTCGAGGCCTCGTGGGCGCGCTGGACGACGCAAGGCATGACCGTGCTCGCGGTGCTGGAGGACGACCGACTGCTGGGCGGCATCGGGGTGGAGGACGAGGTGCGCCCGGAGTCCGCTGAGGCGATCGCGCAGCTCCACGGCCTCGGTGTCCGGGTCGCGATGATCACCGGCGATAGCCAGGCGGTGGCCGACACGGTCGCTCGCCGGATCGGCGTGGACGAGGTACGTGCGCAGGTGCTGCCGGCCGACAAGGCAGCCGCGGTCGCGACCTTCCAGCAGGCGGGCGCGAGGGTCGCCATGGTGGGCGATGGCGTGAACGACGCGCCCGCGCTCGCCCAGGCGGACGTGGGCATCGCCATCGGCGCGGGCACCGACGTCGCGGTGGAGTCGGCGGGCATCGTGCTGGTCCGGGATGACCCGCGCGACGTGGTCGGCGCCGTTCGGCTGTCACGCGCCGCCTACCGCCAGATGATCCAGAACCTGGCGGGGGCCGCGGGCTACAACATCGTGGCCATCCCGGTCGCCGCGGGATTGCTGACACCCTGGGGCATCGACCTGCCGATGGCGCTCGGCGCGATCGCCATGAGCGCATCGACCATCATCGTCGCGGCGAACGCCCAGCTGCTGCGCCGGCTCGACCTCCGCCCTGCGGACGTCCCAGGGCCTCCCGCGACCCGACCGCAGCCGCTGCCCGCCTAGCTCTCGATGTCCAGCTCGTCGTGCG